>JARXWK010000007.1 GCA_029916745.1 Dysgonomonadaceae bacterium PH5-43
TGGGTGTTAATAGGCGCTTGACAAACGCCTTTTGATTTAGTATCTTTGTGTAAACAAATAGTATAAAGCTGTTAAGGGAGTCCTTAGCAGCTTTTTTTGTACTGTGTTTCACGACAATCTCAGTGTCTTTAGCTGCAAATTTCGGTATTTGTCTAAGAAGATAACACTGAGATTTTTCTATAACTCACTGTCTTTTTTCTATAACTCAATGAGTTTGCATCAATAAGTCTTTATAGCTCCCAAAACAGATAGTATGTATAAGCAAATATACAGTTAAAGATTGTAAAGCCAGGTTAAAGTTGTGTTTTTGAGTCGCTGTTTAGCATATCTCAAATACAAAGATAGACTTTAATTGTTAAAATTTCGGAGTTATACTTTCGGCAGTTTAAATAAAAACTCCAGTCCGCCTTCTGTTCTGTTCTTAACAGTAATAGTTCCTTTGTGAAATAATATTGCGTTTTTTACAATAGACAGTCCCAGACCAGAACCGCCAGTGTTGCGAGTTCTACCTTCATTAACGCGATAAAAACGTTCGAAGATGCGATTAAGATGATGTTCTTCTTTTATGCCTACCCCTGTGTCGGAATAAGAGAAGTAATAAAAATCTTTATCTTCATTATATTTATTTACAGTAATAGTTATTTCTGTTCCGGCATAGCGAATGGCATTGTCGGTAAGATTGCGGAATATCGAATATATTAGATTGCGGTTTCCATAAATAACAATCCCTTTGGTGTTTGCAAAATCCATAGATATATTTTTCTCTTGTAAGAACTTCTCAAGATCGCTTTTCAATGAATTGAGTAGTTCGTCAATATTAACAGGCTCCAGCTTAAAAGATATAGGAGCTTCTTCTATTTTGGTTATAAGACTCATATCCTGAATTAATTCGGAAAGAACAATAGTTTGTTCGTGTGCTTTAGTTAAAAAATTGCGAGCTTGTTCTCCATCGCAAGGCTGATCTAAAGCTATTTCGAGATAACCACGAATACTTGTAACAGGAGTTCTTAGTTCGTGAGCAATATTAGAAGTCATTTCTTGTTTTAATAAACGTGTTTTCTCTTGCCCAGTAATATCATTGATAATAATTTCAAAGCTGCGGTCTTCAAAAACATTAACTCTCACATTGAAATACTTCCCTTGTCGGTCTATTTTGGTTTCGTAATAGTTTTCGCTAACACCTTCTTTGGAAAGAAAGTCAGCAACACTCTCAAAAGCATTGTCGGTAAATATTATCGAAGGATTTGATGCCGACTCATCTGTGATTGTATTCAGATATTGAATAAACAAACCATTGTAAAATCCCACCTTTTTATCGGACGAGAAAAAGCACAAGCCTTCGCCAGAACTATGAACGTGCTGTAAAAGCTTTTCGCGTTCAAGTATAATTTCTTTTTTTCTTTCCTTTAGTTGTTTGTAGTTGTCGATAATCTTCCTGCCTATTTCTCCTAATTCATCGTCGGGGAATACTATTTGAGTATTAAGGGGGTCGTTCTTTTCCGACAAAGCAAATTCTTTAAGTGTTTTGATAGATTTCCCAAAGCGGTCGGCAATCAAATGAATAAGCAACAGAGTAACAACAAAAAGGATTGCGATATAGTACAGAAAGCGGTTGTCGGACTTTAGAAAGTCTTGCACCTGAATATCGTAAGGAAGTGCCACTCGGATAAAATAATTATTACTTCGCTTGGCATAATACAAGTATTTCTGCTTGTTGGTAGCCGATGTTCTTATGTATGAGCCATTACCGTTGGTCTGCGCCTGAAGTATTTCGGGGCGTTCGGCGTGGCTTTCGTATAAAAGATCTTGTTCAACGGCATTATCGTAAACCACATTTCCCTTTCGGTCGATTAAAGTCATACGAAGGTTTTCAGGTAAAAGCCCCGATACACTATCGATAGCTTGTTTGGGCGACTCCGAATGTTTGTCTAAAGAAGCCTGAATAACACCCGTATAGGCATCAAGTTTCTCTTCCAAAGCCTCTGTCCGAAATGTTGTTTCACGAGATCTTTCAAATACTATTATCCCAATAGTGAACAAAGCAAATATAAGGAAGAAGTATAACGATAGCCTTTGCTTATAACTTATTTTCATAACTTGGTAATATCAAATCTGTATCCGTAACCCGAACGGTTAGAAATAAGAGAAGAGTGGTCGCCTAACTTCTTTCTCAAACGAGTGATATGAACATCAACTGTTCTTTCAGTTATATATGGAGCTTTCTCCCAGATACGGTCTATTATTTCTTCACGAGAGAAAATACGCCCTTGATGTTTAATCAGAAACTCAAGGATTTCGAACTCAGTTCTTGTTAGAGTAACTGTTTTATCTCCGACAAAAACATCTTTGGTGTCAAAATCTACAATAAAGTCTTTATAGATAAACCTGTTTACAGGCTGAACGTCGGCGATTTGGCGTTTCAACATAGCCTTTACACGAGCCGAAACTTCTTTAAGAGAGAACGGTTTAGCAATATAATCGTCTCCCCCAACCGAAAAACCAGTGAGCATATCGTTCTCTGTGTTTTTGGCTGTAAGGAAAATGATTGGAATTTGATTGCCATTACTTCTCAATGTTTCCGCCATCTTATATCCCGACATTCCTCCCATCATCACATCTAAAAGGATAAGAGAATATTCTGATGTAAGTTTCTCAAAAGCTTCCTCTGCCGAACTCGCACAAACAACATCGTAACCGTCGTTTGTTAGCGTGTAAAACAAAATTTCGCAAATGTTAGCTTCATCATCAACAACAAGTATTTTTTGTTTTTCCATATCGACTTTATTTTATCACAAAAATAGTCATTACTAATGACTTAGTATCAAAATACTTTATTTTTTTACTCCGTGTTTCAAAACCTTTGCATCTACATAGAAAACAATCTCCTCTACAATGTTGCTACAATGGTCTCCTATTCGCTCTAACTTACGAATTAAAAGCATTAGTTTTAAGCCACAACGAATATACGCAGGCTCAGCTTGTAGATAGTTTGTTAGTATATCAAGAGAGTTATAATATAAGGTGTCTACCTCGTCGTCCTTTGCAAGTATTTTACCCGAAACCTTTGTGTTCTCCGATTCGAGAGCAACAAAGCAATCCGACAACATAGAAATAAGACAGTCGAACATCTTTTCTATCTGTAACTCTTCTATTGTTTGAGAACTAATATCGTTACAATCGCTATCGATAACGTGGCGAGCAACACCTTCGGCAAAGTCGCCAATGCGTTCAAGAGTGCTACTTATCTTTATCAACGAAAGAACTAAGCGTAAGTCAATAGCCACAGGATTGTATAATGCGATGTAGTTTTCGCAATCGCTATCTATTTTTAACTCAAAAGCATCGACACGCTTTTCGCGACTTGCTATTTCTCTTGCCAGTTCAATATCGTTATTTAGGAAAGATTGTTTTGCTTTCTCCAACTGCGAAAGAACTAATCTCCACATTTGGTTTATTTCTTCTTTTAACTCTTGTAATTCTTTTTCAGTATGTTTCATTTCTTGTTTCTGTTTATTTTAATATTAACCAAATCTACCAGTAATATAATTTTGAGTTTGTTCTTTCTCAGGCTTTAAGAAAATCTTCTTAGTATCGTCGAACTCGATAAGTTCGCCAAGCATAAAAAAGCCAGTTTTATCACTTACACGAGCAGCCTGTTGCATATTGTGAGTAACTATTACAATGGTATAATCTTTTTTAAGTGAATGTATAAGCTCCTCAATCTTAGAAGTAGAGATAGGGTCGAGAGCAGATGCAGGCTCGTCCATCAATAAAACTGACGGAGATATAGCCAAAGCTCTTGCAATACAAAGCCTTTGTTGCTGTCCGCCCGAAAGTTCAAAAGCCGATTTGTTTAGTTTATCTTTCACTTCGTCCCAAAGAGCTGAGGCAACAAGAGATTCTTCTACTCTCTGTTTGATATATGCTTTGTCTTTAATGTCGTTTACTCTTAAACCGTAAGCCACATTTTCAAAGATAGATTTAGGAAAAGGATTAGGCTTTTGGAACACCATACCAACTCTCTTCCTAAGTTCGTCTACCTGAACAGATTTAGAGTAAATGTTTTGTCCGTGAATAAGGCACTCCCCAGTAAGTCGAGTGTCATCTATCAACTCATTCATACGGTTAAATAGGCGAAGGAATGTAGATTTTCCACAACCCGACGGACCAATAAAAGCAGTTACCGTATTAGCTTTTATATCCATGTTGATGTTCTTCAAAGCATGGAAGTCTCCGTAATAAAAATTTATATCTTTTGCTTGTATCATATTAGTTTGTTTTTACTTTTTTGCCGAAATATCTTCTAAGAACAGTAGCAAGTATGTTCATAAATAACACAATGGCTATCAACACTAAGGCTGTTCCGTAAGCAATCGGGCGTGAGGCTTCTATATCTGTTCCGCTTGTTGCAATTACATACAAGTGATATGGAAGAGCCATTACTTGGTCGAATATACTATTCGGAAGTTTGGGAAGAAAATAAGCCGCAACTGTAAATAATATTGGAGCTGTTTCGCCCGATACTCTACCGATAGAAAGTATCAATCCTGTTATTATGTTTGGGAAAGCCATAGGAAGTATTACTCTCCAGATGGTTTGGAGTTTACTTGCTCCCAGAGCAAGACTTCCAGTTCTGTAAGAATCTGGAATAGCTTTTAAGGCTTCTTCTGTAGTTCTAATTATCAGAGGTAGAACTAACAAGCCAAGAGTACAAGACCCTGCTATTATAGAATCTCCGAACTTTAGTGTGTTTACAAATAAAGCCATACCAAATAAACCAAACACAATAGAAGGGATACTTCCCAGATTGTTTGTCATAATCCGAATAAAGCGAACAACCCAACCGTTGCCTGCATATTCATTCATATAAATAGCCGACATTACCCCGATAGGGAACGCAATTATCACGCTACCTACTATCAGACAGAGAGTACCTACTATAGCAGGGAATATTCCGCCTGCGGTCATACCCTCAGATGGTGCAGTTGTGAGAAACTCCCAACTAATTACTCCTATACCGTTATAGATAATAAACCCAAGTATCCAGAAAAGAATACCAGCAACCACTAATCCTAATACACGAAAAGCGGCGAATGCTATGTTTTGTTTTAAATTCTTATTCATAATCATACACCTTTATTGTGTTGTCGCTTTGAAATAAATTCAGCAGAAGCACTAATCACCATTGTAATGATAAACAATATACACCCTAATAAAAACAACGACTGATAATGTGCACCACCTGCGGGAGCTTCGCCCAATTCAGCAGCGATAGTTGCTGGTATCGTTCGTACCGATTGAAAAAGAGAGGTTGGTATTACGGCGGCATTTCCTGTTACCATCAACACTGCCATTGTTTCGCCAATAGCTCGTCCTATACCTAAAACAACAGCCGCCATAATACCAGAAGAAGCATAAGGAACAATTACCTTATAGATAGTTTGCCAACGATTAGCTCCCAATGCAAGACTTGCTTCGCGCATTGCTCTTGGAGTGCCTCTCATAGCATCTTCTGCTATAGTAATAATTGTAGGTAATGCCATAATAGCAAGAATTAAACTGCCAGCAAAAGCAGTCTCTCCAACAGGAAGATTCAATGCTTTTTGGATAAGAGGAACTAATACAACCAATCCGAAGAATCCATAAACCACAGAAGGAATACCAGCCAGCAATTCTATTGCGGGTTTTAGTAGTTTGCGAGTGCGCGGCCCTGCAAGCTCCGACATATAAATAGCCACTCCCATACCTAAAGGTAAAGCTATTAAAATAGCGAAGAAACTTACCCATAGCGTACCCATAATAAGCGGAAGTAAACCGAATAAAGGAGCAGGAGTTGCAGTAGGCAGCCATTCTTTCCCTCCAAAGAAATCGGTAATCTGTATATTCTTTTGTGGTAAAATTTTAACAGAGTTGTTTTCGCGTGGTAGGTATTGTTCAGGAATGTATGCAATAATATTAGGTGTTTGTGCTATAACCTCTCCTAATTTCTCATTAAGCAGAACATAATCTTCTCCAAACTCTTCTTCTGAGTACATAGAAAATATTTCATCGAAGTAAAAAGGAATAATATCTTCGTTGTTACCGTTAATTTCATTCCAATTAGTTATTTCGTAATCGAATATCTGCTTAATTTGGGTCGAATTTAATTCTTCTATTGTGTTAGATGCGTTAACACACAGAGCATATCCTTTTTCGACAGAAGGACTGTTAAACAAACCAAAACCTTCTTTAAACAAGAATATGATAATAAGTAAAATGGCAAGGCTGGTGATGCTGCCACTAATGGTTAGCATCACCTTTACCAAGCGTTCTATAGTTTGTCTGAATTGCTTCATTTTACTGTTATAAATCCTATTTTAGAAACTATCTTTTGACCTTCATTTGATAAAATGTAGTCAATGAAAGGCTTTACAGTGCTTTCATTTATTGCATCATAGTAGTAGTACAAAGGACGAACGATAGGGTATGTTTCATTTTTAGCATTCTCAACAGTAGGCTCCACAAATGTTTTTCCCTGATCGTATGAAACGTGTATGGGTTTTACTTGTTTGTTTAAGTATGCCATTCCTACATAACCTATAGCACCTTTAGTTTGGCTCACCGACTGGATAATAGCACCAGTAGCAGGCATACTCATAATACCAGACATATAATTCTTCTTTTTCAAAACACTTTCTTTGAAGAACTCATAAGTTCCAGACGATGTTTCGCGAGAGTAAGGAACAATAGCAATGTTAGCACCTCCAACTTCTTTCCAGTTCTTAATCTTTCCAGTGAATATGCCTTCTAATTGTTCACGAGTAAGATTAGTTACTTTATTGGAAGGGTGTACAACAATAGCAAGGGCATCGTAAGCGGCGATAATCTCTTTTACTGTTTTGCCTTTTTCTTTTAACTTATTCTTCTCATCGAATTTAATCTTTCTGGATAGTTGAGCCAAGTCGGTAGTCCCGTCGAGTAGGGCAGTGATACCTACGCCGCTACCGCCACCAGTTACAGTAACATTGCTCGAATTATTTACTTTCATAAACTCTTCTGCTGCCATTTGCGACAAAGGAAGCATTGTGTCGGAACCTTTGATACGTTGTGCTTGCACGCTAAATAAAGCTGCAACTAAAATTACGGTTGTTAAAATTGTCTTTTTCATTTGTCTTTTGTTCTTTAATAATTTAATAATCCTCTGTTAAAATTTATATTGCATTCTCACGGTTAATACGTTATCTTTTCTATTTCCATTGTAAGCGGTAAGGTTGTCTGTTTTTTCGTTATTGTTTATTTCGTAGTAAGCCTGTAAACGAATACTTGTGTTTATATTCCAAAGCATACCAAATCCGAGAGTATTTTTTGCTATGTCTCCCTTTGTAGTATTGTTTAATCCTACTTCGTTCTTTGCTACTTTGGTATTAGGGTCGTACCAGTCGTATTTTAGAACGGCGGCAAATGGAGATTTCCCCAAATCTTGTACGAGTATAACATATCCTCCGCTAAATTTACGGATATAGGTATCGGAAGAAGAAAGAGAAGACGAATTAGGGCTTTTGCTGCTTGATGCTCCGCCGGGTTGTTCGCCAAACAGGTATTCACCTCTCAACTGTGTTGTACCTAAAATACTTTTGAAACTGATTTGAGCATCTAATCCTATGTATTCACGTTTAGCAAAACCACCATTATTATTATTATTATTATTGTCGAGAACAAAACTCTTGCCGTTCATTTTGTAGACATTATCAGTACCTTGATAAACGCCACCATTATAATACGAGATGCCACCACTCACTTGAAAATTATTGAAATCTTTATTTGCCGATAAATGCCCGATGAAGTCTTTACGACTATCAGTTTCTTGCTTAATACCATTTCCTGCAAACAGTCCGGCTTCTAATTTAAGGAAGTTAAGAGGAGATTCTTTCTTTGCTTGAAGAGTAATCATCGCACCCAGATCTCTTTCTTCTGGGAAAAGAGTTTGAAAGATAGTAGAACGTTCAGGAGATTCTCGTTTCGAAGAAGAGTAACTTATTTCATTCCCGAAAGGTCGGTCAAAAATACCTACTTTAAGTGAATTTGTTTTCAACCAAGGATTTTTAATGTTTAGATAAGCATCTTTAAAACCAATACCCTTTTCTGTTACATCTAATTGAAATACGGCAGAAGCAATACCCTCTTCGTAAGTAAACTTAATACGTCCACGACGTATTCCTATGCGATTAAACGATTTTTCCGGGTTTTCGTTAGCAGTTCCAATTTTTAGAGATGCATCTTCTTGCCCCCACTGATACTGACCTTGAATGTAACCCGAAACCTTTAGCTTTTGAAGTTTTTTAATTGCCTCGTTCTGCGTTTTGTTTTCCTTTTCCAGAATCTCAATTCTGTCGATAGTTTCAACTTTTGCTTGATCCTGAGCAGACGTACTGCTTAATAGACATAAGCAACTTAATACTGTAATAAAAATTTTATTCATACATCATATTTTAATTGTACGATGCAAAAGTATTTTCAGAAAATTACAGAATACCAACCATTTTGTTACGAAAAAAATAAGATTTTACGACTGTCGACTTTTTTTATGATGCATTTGTTTTTCTTTGCTCTTTTCCTTTGCTACTCAATAAGTTACAAGATGTAAATTAGAGGTGAAATGCAAAGCTTCACTTAGGGTCGTCTCTCTACTAAGAGACCCCTCGTGTCTCTACTAAGAGAGGCGATGTCTCTCTACTAAGAACGACGGGGTGGTTCTACTAAGAGAGATTAGGCGGTTCTATAAAGAGCGGCATCGGGTCTCTACTAAGAAGCACCTCGCCTATCTACTAAGAGCGACAGGGGGTATCTACTAAGAAACAATTCCCCTCTTTACTAACAACGATAAGGGAGGTCTTATAAGATAGGCAAGGTGCTTCTGCTAACTTCCTTGCCTGCTTTAACTAAGGTTGTTTTTTTTGTTTTCTTTACAATAAAGAATGTTCTTTTAATGCTTTGACGGATAGATAGATAGATAGATAGATAGATAGATAGATAGATAGATAGATGTTGCGAAAACACTTGCTTTTGGCTAAAATGTTTTGTACGTTTACGGAATAATTATACAACAAATGAAGAACACTATTATTTTTATTGTTGCAACTATATTGTTAGCATCTTGCGCTAAATCACCCCAAGACTATAACGCTACTTTTTCAGGGAAAATCATAAATCTATCTGATGAAGTTCTTTCTGATTCATCTATAACTGTTATTGTTGAATGCCCTATTTTAAACAAAGATAGATTGATTCGTTATTATGCCTCTATTAATGCCGATGGAACGTTTTCGGTTGAGATACCATTGATTACAGATGTGCTTGGTCGAGTGTTTACGCCTTACAACGTATTAGGGGTATTGTTAAAACCAGGAGAGGAAGTAGTTGTAGAAATAACAAAGCAAACAGGCGACTCTATAAATAAGAAAACAATTAAAGGTGCAATATTGACAGACGAGGAAGAGTTGGAAATGTCGAGGTTGGACAATATCATGGCTGAAAATATGATGGAAGGAGTAAATCGGGAGGAGTTACCTTCAGATGCAACTCCTTATGATATAGTTGCCAATGAAGTTAGGAGGGCGAAAAAAGATATATCGTGTATAAAGGAAAGCACGGTTTTGTCTGATTGGATTAAAGAAGATTGGTATAATATTAAGCTTCTTTGGTATTGTAACAGTTTTATTATAAACGAATTAGAACCGCACTTGTTTGATAAATCTATTTATTTTTTCTTGAAGGAATTAAACTTAAATAGTCCTTCTGCATTTAATACTGGACTCTATTCTGAATTTCTTCAAGTCTTGTTGAATGATAAAATTTTAGCAATTCCAAGTATTGGAGATACTCCAATAGAGACGTGGATTGCAGAAGTGAAACCCATTCTTGCCGATTTAGTTGGTTTTGAAGAAGGTGCTTTTTATGATTGTTTGGCTGCTAATGCTTATACTAATCAAATGGTAGATAAGTTAGAGCCATTGTCAGATATTCAAAAAGATAACATAAAAGCGTATTTTAAGAACCCTCATTATGCTACTCTTTTATTTGATTTTAGTGATAAAACGGAGAAGTCTTTAGATGTTGTAAGTATAACGCCTCCAGATGTTCCTACAGAAGAATTGATGAATGCTATAGTTGAAAAATATAAAGGTAATGTGGTTTTCATAGACTTTTGGGCTACTTGGTGCGGACCTTGCCTTAATGCTATGGCTGCATCACAAAGCTTGAAAGAGTCTTTGAAAGATGAAGATATAACTTTTGTTTATATCGCAGACTATTCTTCAATAGAATCTGTTTGGAGAAAACAAGTTGTAGAGGTAGAAGGCGGTGAGCATTATTATCTAAACCCAAAAGATAGGCAATATATATATAACGCTCTTGGAGCCAGCGGATTTCCTTTCTATGTTATATACGACAAAGAGGGTAATCTTATTCATAAATTCACTGGCTATCCGGGTAATGATGTGGTTAAGAAAGTGATAGAAGGGTTGTTGTGATTAAACATTGTAATAAAAAACAGATATCATGAAAAAAATATTAGCAGTTAGTGTATTATTGTGTTTGCTGGGTTGCACCGACAAAAAAACGGAAAGTGCATATCCTGTCATCAATTTAGTAAATAGCGTAAAGAATTACCAAAGGGTATATTGTTCTGATCTATTTTCGTCGATAGAGGTTATTCCGTTGGAAACAACCGACGAAAATATTTTTCGACTCACGAGTATCAAATCTAAAGATAATATTATTTTTATTTCAGGAGGAGATTTTATTTATACTTTTGATAGCTCGGGGAATTTCTTAAATACAATAGGACAAAAAGGACAGGGACCTGAAGAGTATAATTTCTTAGGAAATGTATTTTTCAATACTGACAAACCGACTCTGTTTGTAGAAGATTTCAAGCGAATTTTGGAATATGACTTTAATGGGAACTTTATCAATGCTTTCTCGAGACCCAAAACAGAAGAGGGCTATATGTTGGGAAATTGCTCTTATGTTGGCAATGGTTTGTTTATTGGTAGTATTAGTTACAATGGAAAGAATGAAAACAAATCCTGTTTATTCAATAATAATGGAGAAATTATAGAATCCTTCCCTAATCATTTTTTCTATGAAGTAGACGGTTTGGGAGGAACCTCTTGGGGAGCATTATCTCCGATACGGGTTGATGATAAATTATATTTCAAAGATGAATGTGCAAACGATACAATTTATGTGCTTGATAATTTAAATTTAAAGCCAGCTTATGTTTTTGAGCTTGGAGATTACACAGTGCCTATAAAATACTTCCAAACTTTTGATCCTTCTGATCTTGTTCCTACTAATGCCTTTGTGTTCAAGAAGGTTATAGGAACTCCAAAATATTTCTTTTATGAGATGAGGTGTATTCCTCAGAGTTTACCTTATCCTAAGATGAGCAACAACAATATTAATAACGTATTAGGGATTTATGATGTGAAAGAGGGTACTAATATATTTCTGGATACAGATGATAACTTGCGAACAGGGATAGTTAATGATATGAATGGAGGATTACCGTTTATTCCTGCTTTTTATGCAGGGAATGGAACATTAATTGGCGTTTGGAATCCAGATGAGATGATTGAAACTCTGACTGATGAATATTTTAATTCACAAACAATAAAAGATCATGAGGGGCACCAAAAACTAAAAGGCTTATTAAAAGAACTTAAAGAAGATGACAATACTGTTGTTGTTATTGCAACTTTGAAAGATTAATTAGATTTTATAAAAAGATGATAAATAAAAAAACAGACACATATGAGAATAAAATTATTATCAGTATTACTTTTTTGCAGCATTTTGGTTTGTGCTCAAAATAGTTCTAAGTTAGACTCCAATGCAGTTACATTTATAGCCGACGACAATATAGAATGTATATATCAATATACAAGTAAGCTTAAACTTAAATCGGTGTCGGAGCAAGGCGATAAAGATTATGAAGAACAGATTTATTTTACAATTCTTCAAGCAAACTCGTCAGTGTCTAAGTTTTGGGATTATAATTATTTTAAGCGAGATAGTATTATCTACTTTAGCAACAATGTAGCGAAAGATAGTATCGATAATGTAAGGAAACAATTGTTTAGGATTAAATATTTATTTACGCCCGAAATTGTAAAAAACTATCCTAAGAATAAGATTACGGTAATAGATGATATTCCTCCTTTTGGTTATGTTTATGAGGAAGATAGATTATCTTTAGCTTGGGAGTTGAAAGAAGAGACTCTTGAAGTTTGTGGTTATGAGTGCTATAAAGCAAATGTTAAGTTTGGAGGTAGAGAATGGACTGTTTGGTTTACTCCTGAAATTGCAATAAGTGATGGTCCTTGGAAACTTGCAGGACTGCCGGGGTTAATATTAAAGGCGGAAGAAAAAGAAAATATACATTCATTCGAGGCTATTTCAATCAGACAATCGTCTAATCCAATATATGTGAATAAAGACGCTACTGTGGTGAAGATAAAAAAAGATAAATTCATTAAAGAGAAGAACGCCTTTGAGGCAGACCCAATGAAAGCTATGGAGGCTGATTATGTAGGAGGCATTGGAGAGGTTTCAGTGCTTAGTAATCCTCAAAGAGTGTTAATTAATAATAGACCTATTAGATTAAATTTTCACTTAACGGTTTATTCTCCTTTAGAGTTTTATTAAACCAAAAACTATGACTAATATTCCTTCTTTGCGAAGTTTATCTATCGTATTGTTGTTTTTGTTATTAACTCCACAGCTGTATGCTCTACAAAAAGATATTACAGGGGTTGTTAAAGATAGCATTAACAATAATCTGATAGAGGGTGTTGTGGTAAAGTTGTTTGATGCAAATAAAAAGTTAGTGTCGTTTAGTTTGACCGATAGCAACGGTGCTTATAAATTACCTATTAAGGAAAGTAAACCACCTCTTCTTGTCGTCTTTCAACATTTTTCGTACAAAATAAAAGAAATAACATTGTTAGACAATACACGTACCTTAAACGCATTACTATCGGAAAAAGAAGTGGCTTTGCGAGAAGTAACTATAAAACCTCCAGAGATTACACTTAAGAAAGATACTATTTCTTATAGAGTAGATGCTTTTCAACAATTATCAGACCGAACAATAGAAGATGTTCTTAAACGAATGCCAGGTATAAGTGTAGCCGATAATGGATTAATATCTTATCAGGGTAGAGGGATTAGTAAGTTTAATATCGAAGGGCTTGATATGTTGGGTGGCAAATATACTTTAGCATCTAAAAATATTAATGCTAAAGATGTAAGCCGCGTAGAGGTTATTGAAAATTATCAAGCTGTAAAGCAGTTGGAAGGAGAAGAGTATAGCGATAATGTTGCATTAGACCTAAAACTTAAGAAAGAAGCAAAAATGCGTTTGTTGTTAAATGCAGAAGTTGGCGGAGGTATAAGAGAAGATGAAGGTTTATATCACGGAGTTCTTACGGGAATGACTTTTAATCCTAAGTTTCAATTTTTGGGAACTGTTAAGGCTAATAACTTTGGAGTGAAATTGTCTAACGAAACTATGGATCACTTTGGTAGTGCTTTTACAAGTAATATAGCCGAAAACGTTATGAGTGGAGATGGTCTTAGTTATCCTCCTTTGTCGTTTCAGCGCTACCACGATAAGAAAGAACAGATAGCCTCTCTAAATAGCTTGTTAAAAATATCAGAAAGTGAAACATTTCGTGTTAATGTAGATTATAATAGAGAAAAAAGTTCATTCGATTATGATATTAAAAGTTCTTATTTTATTGATGGAGGTTCTGTAGTTGTAAACGAATACAATAATCCTAACTTCTTTAATAATACACTAAAAGCAGGATTGAAATATCAACTTAATAGTTCAGACTTGTATTTAGATAATCAGGTATTCTATTATACAAAAGGAGTAGACAATAATATTGGACTTAAAACAGACGATAACCGTATTCAACAAAATAAAGATAGTCGTTTGAATACTTTACGAAATACATTTACTTTGTTTAAGAAACACAATAAAAATCAATATCGTTTTAGTTCTACATTAAATTACAGCTATTTACCAGATAATCATATTGCTTTTTCTGGAGTTCCAGACGTAGAAGGTGCTTACTATCAAAAGGGATATGGCGAAACCTTTTCTACTCAAAATAACTTATCGTTTGGATATACATTAAGCAGAGTTTCCAAATTAGGAGTGAACTTGTATTTTGGAGCTAATTACGATAATGTAAATACTCTACTTCAAAAGAATGATACGAGTTTTTGTAATAAAAATGATGGGTATAAAATAACAACATCAGCTTCGTTAAACTATGATTTATTATCGGTAGATAAACGTTATGGTCTGTCATTGAAAATGCCCATATCTGTATACGTGTTAGATTATAGGAATAGAATAAATACTCAAGCAAACTTGAAAGATAATTATGTATATGTCAATCCTTCGTTAAGTGCACATTATGTATTTTCTTCTTTTACAAAGATGCATTTTAGGAGTGGTTTTAGTAACACCATTGGAGATATTACAGATTTCTTACTTAATCCTATACAGACTTCTTATCGACAACAAAGTGTAAGATCGGGAATATTAGCATCAAGCAAAAGATTTTCTACAAGTCTTGGTGCTGAATATAAAAACCCTCTGAGTTTGTTTTTCTCTAATGCAGCTATTTCGTATAGCAATACACAGCGTAATATATTGAGGTCTCAAACAATAACAAATGACGATAGTAATGTTGATATAAATTCGTCGGGTGTAGCTAAAACTAATACTTCTCAAAGTTTGTCTTTTAGTGCATCGGCAAACAAAAGGGTAAAAGCAATAGCCACAACATTCAGTCTGGCTGCCAGTTATGGAATTTCTACAGGAAGTCAGATGAGGCAAGACGTTAAGGTAAACACTCGGAGTAATAGTTTTTCGCTTACTCCGCAAATTACAACACAGATAATAAAGAATGTAGATATAGGATATAGTATGTCTTATTATTGTTCGTATTATAAATCGGGTCAGAGTAATTCCGTTTATCATCAGCAGTCGCATAACATATCTGCAGACTACAACTTTATTAAAAATCTTTTTCTTTTTGCCTCTATGAATATTAACCGAATAGAGATAACAGAAGGGAATTATGTAAATGTATCAGTCTTAGATGCTGGGGCTAAGTATAAAAACGACAAAGTGGAAGTGGAGTTCAAGCTAAACAATCTGCTGAACAACAAGAAATACAGATATACGGTTGTTTCAGACTTAGATGTTTTTTCTTACACTTACTATCTGAAACCTGTTGAGGGTGTAATTACTTTTAGGTTTAATCTGTAGGAGAGGAAAAAAAAGAGTGTGTTAATCTTTCAACTAACACACTCTTTTTGTTTTATGCAGAAAGACTATCGTCTTTCATATCCAATTCATTTCGGTCTTTATCAAAGAATTTATATTCTAAGAAGCCTAAGCTCTGGTCGGGAATTATTTTTATTCCCATAGAGTACTTAAATTTCCATTTCCATTTAAGGGAAATAAATCCTTGATTGACGAATGCTGCAATGTATGGGTGCAGGTGAAGATTGAATTTCTTTTCTTTCAAGACGGTAACTACAGACTTTATTTTATCTTCCAAAATGTCTGTGAATAATATTGAGGGTTTGATTTTGCCCTTCCCGAAACATACCGGACACGTTTCGTCGTTAACAAAATCTAAAACAGGTCGTACTCTTTGACGAGTAATTTGCATTAGTCCGAATTTGCTAATAGGTAGGATGTTGTGTCGGGCTCTATCGTTAGCCATTGCAGCACGCATATGATCTAAAAGCTTTTGGCGGTTTTCGCCTTCGTGCATATCAATAAAGTCAATAACGATAATACCCCCCATATCCCTTAATCTAAGTTGACGAGCTATTTCATCGGCGGCAGCGATGTTAACATCTGCGGCAGTAGCTTCTTGTCCTGTGTTTGATTTAGAGCGATTCCCACTATTAACGTCAATAACGTGCATTGCCTCGGTGTGTTCTATAATAAGATAAGCGCCACTCTTGAAAGTAACGGTTTGTCCTAATGCAGATTTTATTTGTTTCGTTATTGAGAAGTTATCAAAAATAGGAAGTTCACCCTTATAAAGTTCTACTATGTTAGCCCGTTCGGGTGCTATAATGCTTACATAGTCGTGAACTTCGTTGTAAACATCGGGATTGTCAACGTAAATGTGTTCGAAAGAAGGGTTGAAAATGTCTCTAAGTAATGCTACTGTTCGTCCTGTTTCTTCATATATAATTGCAGGTAACTTGCATTTTAGTAGCTTTACAATGTTGTCGTCCCAGCGTTTAAGTAGGGTTTTTAGTTCGGCGTCTAACTCGGCAACACGCTTGTTTTCGGCAGAAGTTCTAACTATTACCCCCATATTTTTAGGTTTAATACTTTGAACTAATTGCTTAAGTCGTGCTCGTTCTTCTTTCGATGTTATTTTTTGTGAAACGTTTACTTTGTCTCCGAAAGGGATTAGTATAATATAACGTCCAGCAAAAGAGATTTCGGAACTAAGTCGAGGTCCTTTGGTTGAAATGGGTTCTTTGGCAATTTGAACTAATATTTCATCACCTTGAGAAAGAACATCTGTAATTGTTCCTTCTTTAGGAATGTCCGGTATATTAGTAAATTTGTTTAAGGAGGGTATCTTTTTTTTATCTGCACGAGCACTTTTGATGAATGCGTCTAAGCTTTTAAAGTTAGCTCCTAAGTCTTGATAGTGAAGAAAAGCATCTTTCTTGTAACCAACATCAACAAACGCAGCATTTAGCCCCGGCATTATTTTTTTTATTTTACCGAGATAGATGTCGCCTACAGAGAATGAAATATTGCGTGGCTCTTTTTGAAGTTCCACTAGTTTGTGGTCTTCTAAGATTGCAATTGAAATCTCTTTTGGCAGTGCATTAATTACTAATTCGCTTGTCACAATGTTATATTAAAATTAGATGTATATATCAAAGGTTAAAAGCGTACAAGACACTTTTAACCTTCAATTTACTGTAAATGAAAGAACATCATTTTTTCTTTTTGTGTCTGTTCTTTCTTAGTCTCTTCTTGCGTTTATGCGTAGACATTTTATGTCTTTTTCTTTTTTTTCCGCTTGGCATTGTTTGAAAATTTTATGTTAATAAATTAATTATGTTATCTCTCTTATTTTACTTCTAAGCTATTTCTAAGTTTTTCACAGAAGAATTGAGCAGGCTTGAATGTTGGAACATAGCGCTCAGGTATAGTAATAGTTGTATTGTTCTTAATATGACGAGCAGCTTTAGCAGCTCTTTTCTTTACAACGAACGAGCCAAAACCACGAAGATATACATTCTCTCCTTTGTTCATTGAGCTCATAACGCTATCCATAAACCCTTCTACGCATGCAAGAACACTAGCTTTGTCTATCCCTGTGTTCTGTGCAATCTCATTAACAATATCAGCTTTTGTCATGACTTTATATTATAATTTTTACGTTAATACTTAATTGTATAATTTTTTTGGAGTGCAAATATACTGCTTTTATTCGGTATTAAAAAACTTTTAAAAAATAATTTCATATTTCTTTGCTTCTGATTTGTTTTGCTACCTTTTTTAATTACTTTTGATGCGTAAATCTTAACTTCAATTTAAAAGATTATGTCAGTAAACAAAGTAATTTTATTAGGGAATGTAGGTAAAGATCCCGATGTGAGATATATCGACAGTGGTGTCGCAGTTGCAAATCTAACTTTAGCTACTACCGAAAGAGGGTATAAAGCCGCAAATGGAACGCAGGTTCCAGATCGTACAGAGTGGCATAATATCGTTTTGTGGAGAGGCTTAGCTGAAATTGCCGAAAAATATATTCGCAAAGGTTCAAAAATCTATGTGGAGGGAAAAATTCGAACTCGTAGCTATGACGACCAACAGGGCGTTAAGCGTTATGTTACGGAAGTTTGGGGAGACAGTCTTGAAATGTTGGATAGAAAGCCTGATGGGGCTCAAGCATCAAACAGAACTGTTGAAAATCAAGCTCCTCGGCAAACAACTCAGGTAAATCAATCGATTACGACGCCTCAGAGTAAGCCTTTAGAGGAAGAGGTAGATGATTTGCCTTTCTGAAAATTATTGATAGTGCGAGTGTGAAAACTCGCACTATTTGTTTTTAATTTTAATTTTATGGACTCAGACCATTTTACATTTATATTATTAAACACTCAAGGTTATCCTTTAACTGTAACTTTCGTAATATCTTTACTCATATCAGCATTATTGTTATATATGTCTGCTCTTTTGTTGGGGGTAGATGCTGCTTTGCAATCACTAAGTATTGCTGATAAGGACGAACTCAAAGATATAAAATCTGATAAAAATGACTCGATACAGTCTCTTTTAGAAAAGATAAATGAGACTCAAGTTGGTGTCTCTATATGGAGTAACGCTTTATTGATTGTCTCTGTAGTTCTTTGTTATTACGCTTTTGATGTGATAAACACTTTTGATAATTCACTAATTAACCTATTTGTAGTGGGTGGTGTGTTGCTCGTGTTTATTATTGTTTGTGAACTGTTTCCGAAGGTGTATGCAAAAGCGGATCCAATACGTTTTTTAGAAAAAACACTTCCTTTTATATATGTGATAAATAAAATAACCTACCCTTTGGCTCGTTTAGTAGTAAAAGTGATAGACTATTCGGATTTTCAATCTCATAAAAAGGTTAATGATGTATCTGTTGATGATTTATCTAAAGCTTTAGAACTTACGTCTGATAATTTGAGTGAAGAGAAAGATATGCTCGAAGGTATTATTAATTTATACAATAAAACCGCAGCAGAGATAATGACTCCTCGTATGGATATAGCAAGTATAGATATTTCAGATGGTTTTGATAAGGTGTTGGCGTATGTTGTAGAGGTGGAATATTCGCGTATCCCAGTTTTTGAAAACAATGCAGATAATATAAAGGGGGTGCTTTATATAAAGGATTTACTCCCTTATTTGGATAAAAAAGAAGATTTTGAGTGGCAAAACTTAATTCGAGATGCTTTTTTTGTGCCAGAAACAAAAAAGATAGACGATTTATTAGATGAATTTAGAGCGAACAAGAATCATATTGCTGTGGTTGTTGATGAGTATGGTGGTACTTCGGGTATAGTAACACTCGAAGATATTCTTGAAGAAATAGTAGGGGAGATTAATGATGAGTACGATGACGAAGAAGAAGTTAAATATATTTGTCAAGATGATGGTTCTTATGTATTTATAGGAAAGATATTACTTACTGATTTTTTTAGAATAACAAATGTTGATTCTAAGCTCTTTGATGACTTAGAGGGTGAAATGGATACTCTTGCTGGTTTAATTCTTGAACTAAAAGGCGATTTTCCACAATTAAATGAGGTAATAGAGTATGGTAATTGTAAATTTACTATCTTGGAAATGGATAATAAACGTATCTTGAAGATAAGATTGGAGATTTTGAAAGATTGATTGTAAACACATTGTGCAAGGTAAATAATACGGTATGAAACTTTTCAACTACATTTTTATACTATTCTTAGCTTTAGTTTTTATAGCCTGCGATAAGTATGTTCCTAAGCCTTCGGGATATTTTAGAATAGATTTGCCCGAACAGAATTACGTCAGATTAACACAGTTTGATGAATTTGATTGTCTGGTATCGGATAATGCTAATATAAGACAGGCGTCTGATTATGATATTAATAATAAAGAAGGAAAATATTTTAATATATACTATCCGAGCTTAAATGCAGAAATATTTTGTAGCTATATTCCTCTTAAAAACAAAAATGTTATAGATTTGTTGGAGGAAAGTCGTAAGTTTGTATACTTGCATACAATTAAAGCAGATGCGATTAGTGAAAATATATTTGTAGACGATAGTGAGAGAGTTTGCTCTACTGTATATAATATAAAAGGAGATGTAGCGTCTCCTACGCAATTCATTATTACAGATAGCATAAAGTCTTTCTTTAGAGGGGCCTTGTATTTTGTAAATGACGTGCCAATTCAAGATTCTATAGCTCCTGTTTTAGAATATGTAAATGAAGATATTAAAGTTTTAATAGAAAGTTTCAGATGGAAGTGAAAGAACGTATATGTAGTTTGCGAACAGAGATTGAAAGATATAATTATGAATATTATGTTTTGGCACAGCCTACAATTTCTGATTTGGAATTTGATTTGAAGCTAAAAGAGTTGGAGGCTTTAGAGTCGGAATATCCTCAATATTATGATGCTAATTCTCCAACACAAAGAGTGGGGAGCGATATTAGTAATAATTTTGTTCAGGTAGAACATTTGTATCCTATGTTGTCTCTTGCTAATACTTACTCGGAGGCAGAGGTAAAAGAGTTTTATGATAGGACTAAAAAGAGTTTGAATGAGGGTTTTGAAATTGTTTGCGAACTTAAATACGACGGAACTTCTATATCGCTTATTTATGAGAATGGAATTTTAATGCGTGCGGTAACAAGAGGAGATGGGGCTAAAGGTGATGATGTTACTTTGAATGTGCGAACCATTAAAAGTATTCCTCTGAAGCTTCAGGGTAATAACTATCCTCCTGTTTTTGAAATAAGGGGAGAAGTGCTTCTTCCATGGAGTGCTTTTAATCAGATGAATGAAGAGCGAAGAACAAACAATGAACCTTTGTTTGCAAATCCTAGAAATGCCGCAGCGGGAACTCTTAAACTTCTGAATTCCAAAATAGTTTCTAAGCGTAAATTAGATTCATACTTATATTATTTGTTAGGAGAAAATCTTCCGTGTGATGGTCATTTTGAAAATCTTAATGAGGCAAAGAAGTGGGGTTTCAAAATATCTGACGCTACAAGGAAGTGTAAAACTTTAGATGAGGTGTTTGAGTTTATAAACTATTGGGATAAAGAAAGACACAATCTTCCTGTTGCTACCGACGGTATAGTGCTTAAAGTGAATTCGGGAAAGCAACAGCTTAATTTGGGTTGGACCGCCAAATCGCCTCGTTGGGCTATAGCTTATAAGTTTAAGGCTGAATCGGCAGAAACAAAACTCTTGTCAGTAGAGTTTTCTGTTGGTCGTACGGGGGCTGTTACTCCGGTTGCAAACTTAGAGCCAGTGTTACTGTCGGGAACTATTGTGAAAAGAGCTTCTCTTCATAACGAAGATATAATAAATAAGTTAGATATACATTACGGCGATATTTGCTGCGTTGAAAAAGGCGGCGAAATTATACCTAAAATAACAGGTGTAAATAAAGAACTTAGAGATGATAATTTAGGGGAAAAGGTTATTTTTGTGCAGAACTGCCCAGCTTGTGGTGCTAAATTAGAAAGACTTGAAGGTGAAGCCGCTCATTATTGTCTTAATAATACAGGGTGCCCTCCTCAAATAAAAGGATTGTTAGAGTTATTCGTTAGTCGAAAGGCTATGAACATTAATGCAGGCGAAGAAACTATAAGTCAGTTTTACGATAATGGCTTGGTTAAGAATGTTGCAGATCTTTATGAGGTAACAAAAGAAAGCTTGTTAAGATTGGAGCGTTGGGGCGAAAAGAGTGCCGATAATTATCTTGAAAGCTTGAAGCTTACAAAAACTGTTGCTTTTGATAGGGTGTTATTTGCTTTGGGTATTCGTTTTGTGGGAGAAACAGCAGCGAAAAAACTAGCAAAAGCATTCCATTCTATAGACAAACTAATGGAGGCTACTTACGAAGAGCTGATAGCTGTTAATGAGATTGGAGATGTTATAGCAAAAAGTGTTATTGATTACTTTGCTGAAGAAGCCAATGTTAAACTTGTTGAACGATTAAAAGCTCAGGGTTTGCAGTTTGAATTGGCAGAAGATGTGTTGGGCGAGATGACAGATATATTAAAAGGTAAAACTTTTGTTATTAGTGGTGTGTTTACAGAGTATTCGCGTGATGAATATAAAGAACTTATAGAAAAAAACGGAGGCAAGAATACGGGATCTATATCGGCTAAAACTAATTATGTGTTGGCAGGCGAAAATATGGGACCGGCTAAACTTGAGAAAGCTCGTAAGTTAGGGATTAAAATAATTAGTGAAAATGAATTTCTTTTAATGATAGGAGGTTGACTTATGTACAAGCATATCTTAAAGAAAAAGGTGAAAAATCTTTATAAAGATATAGAAAGGAGAAATAACTTTCTTAACCTAAACGATATTAATTCTATCTTAGTATTGTTCGATACTTCTGATTATGATGAGGCTGATGCTTTTGTCGAGAAATTGATAAATATAAGTAAAACTGTAACTGTTTATGCTTTTAAGGGCAAGAGCGATACTTATGATTATTCCGATACACCTTATAATATAGTAACTGCGAAAGATGCGTTTGACTTCTTCGATAATAAAATGTCGGAAATAGGAGACAGGATTGAAGGTAAAACTTATGATGCTGTTTTTGACCTTACCTTAGAACGTAATGTCCCTCTCGAATATTTGTTGGCAAGAGCTAATGCTAAAGTAAAAGTCGGGCTTAAAAAGAACGATCTTCCTCAGTATGATGTTTCTATCGTTATGCCTAATAAAACAGAAGAAGTGCTAACTATAAGTGAGCTTGGAAAACAAATAGTATTCTATTTGCACAGTATAAAGACTAAGTAGTGTATTTGCATATTGAAATAATTTACTAACTTTGCTACCTCAATTTAACAATGCTAATGAGAAGAGTTAATCTAAAAGGAATGGGGGTAGCCCTTATTACTCCATTCAAAACAGATGGAAGTGTAGATTTTGAAGCTTTATCGAGAGTTGTAGATTATCAGTTGCAAAACGAAACTGACTATTTGGTAGTTCTTGGTACTACAGCCGAAACGCCTACTCTTACAGTCGAAGAGCAGAATAAAATAGTTCAATTGGTTATTACTAAGGTAAGCGGTAGAATTCCTATTGTATTAGGAGTTGGCGGTAATAATACTCATTCACTTGTTCAAAAACTTAAAACCGATGACTTTACAGGTATAGATGCAATCTTATCTGTGGTTCCTTATTATAATAAACCATCGCAAGAAGGGATATATCAACATTATAAATGTATAGCAGAAGCTTCTCCTGTGCCTGTTGTGTTGTATAATGTGCCAGGAAGAACAGGGGTTAATATGACTGCAGAAACAACTCTTCGAGTGGCGAAAGACTTCGATAATGTATGTGCCGTAAAAGAAGCTTCGGGAGATATGAATCAGATTGGGAAGATTATCAAAAATAAACCTGCTGAATTTCAAGTAATATCAGGAGATGATGGTATAACATTCCCTCTAATTACTTTTGGGGCTGTTGGAGTAATATCTGTTATTGGTAATGCTTTCCCTAAAGAGTTTAGTCGTATGGTAAGATTAGCTTTGGCTGGAGACTATGAAAATGCCCTGTCAATACACCAAAGTTTCAACGAATTGTTTGATTTGCTTTTTGTTGATGGTAATCCGGCTGGAGTAAAGAGTATGCTTAATATGATGGGCTTTATAGAGAATGAATTGCGTTTACCGCTAATGCCTACTCGTATTACTACTTACGAAACAATAAAAGAAATCTTGCAAGACCTTAATATTAAGTGTTGAGATGGTTTCTCCTGACGAATTAAAAGCTCGAGCTCTTAAAGATGCTCCTGCTTTTAAGCAATACTACAAAAAGAATAAAAAGAAATTAGAAAAGATGGACGATGAAGTTCATAGTCTACATAGCGAGATTATGAGTAGAACCGACTGTCTTCAGTGTGCTAATTGTTGTAAAAGCCTTGGTCCGGCAATTACGGATAAAGATATTGAAAGGTTAGCGAAGGCGTTGCGTATTAAACCTTCGGAGATTGTTGAACAATATTTGAGAGTTGACGAAGATGGCGATTATGTTTTTAAGACAATGCCTTGTCCTTTTCTGATGCCCGACAATTATTGCTCAGTATACGAAAGTCGCCCTAAAGCTTGTCGTGAATATCCTCATACCGATAGGAAAAAGTTTTCTCAAATATATAATCTTACAGTAAAGAATGCGAGTACTTGCCCTGTGGCGTATGAAGTTTTGAGTTCTCTCTGTAAAAAATAAAAGAGGTGCTAATTGTTAGTTTAAACACAGTTCAGCACCTCTTCTTTATTAATTAAATCTTATCGTTTTCTTACTTTTTGCAAGATATTGCTTTGTAAACAAAAGCAGCCAAAGCAGCACCAACAATAGGAGCTACAATAAATACCCAAAGTTGAGGTCGCGCAAAATCATTTTCAGAAAAGATAGCTTGACTGATAGAGCGAGCAGGGTTTACAGAAGTGTTAGTTAAAGGAATACTCACTAAGTGAATTAGAGTAAGAGTAAGACCGATAGCTAAACCTGCAAATCCAGGAGTAGATACTTTGTCTGTTACGCCTAAAATTACAATCAGGAAGATAAATGTTAATACCATCTCAATAACAAAAGCTCCAATCATAGAAGTTTGAAGATAACCTCCTGCTACGTCGGTAGAACTAAAAAAATCGCCAAAGCCGTTAGCCGCAAAAGTGCCTTTAGTCATTCCGGTTTGAGCTACAATAAACGCCATTAAAGCAGCTGCTAAAATACCGCCGATGATTTGAGCCGCAATGTAAACGCCTAAATCTTTACCCGACATTCTGCCTGCGCAGAAAACGCCAACCGATACGGCAGGGTTTAAGTGTGCTCCCGAAATATTACCTATCCCGTAAGCCATAGCAACAACAGTTAAACCGAAAGCTATTGCTACTCCTAAAAAACCTACACTGCCAAATATTGCAGTTCCGCAACCGCCCAATACTAAAACAAATGTGCCGATAAGTTCGGCCGTGAATTTTTGACTTGTTTTCATATAAAATGATAATTAAAAATTAGAGCGAGCAAAAATAAGTAAAAATATTATATTCTCATAAAAACTGATTGAATACTTCTTTGTCTTTGCCTTAATTATTCCTATTCCTGTAGGACTTATCTCTGTAGACGCGGCACGCCACGTCTCTACTGTGCATTGCGATTGGCTTCGCTTTGCGCTAACTTTTAGTTTTTATCTTTTAGTTTTTATCTTGTGAAACACAAAGCTTCACTTAGGGTCGTCTCTCTACTGAGATACCCCTTCTCTCTCTTAGTAGAAAGGCGAGGTGTATCTACTAAGAAAGGCGGGGTGCTTTAAGTATAAAGACGGAGAGGTTCGACTAAGAGCAACAGGGGGTATCTCTTAAGAACGACAGGGGGTATCTACTAAGAGAGACACCGGGTCTCTAATAAGAAGCAACTCGCCTTTCTACTAAGAGCTACGATGGAGTTCTACTGAGGACGGCGAAGTGCTTCATAAGAGAGATATAGCTGTCCATTTATCCAGTCGCTCACTATTACGCTCTTCTCCGAGAGTTAAGAAATTACAGATAGTTGTCTGTTGGAGTAGTTTCCTTACACTCTTGCTTCCGCTCTTAAATTAAGCAAAGGGTCTATAATATCAAAATAATAGAGAAAAGAGAAGTCTTATAAAAATAAGTAAGTAGAGAAAATGTCGAGAATTTGTGCAAAATAGAAAAAAGAAGAAAGATAAAGCTTTCGCTGAATAGTTACGGTTGAGTAGTTTCATTTATTTTGAATGAATTTAAACAAGCGTGAAGTGCTTAATTTTACTTTTTATATTTTTGGTTTATGTTTTTCTTGTCTTACCTTTGTGTGGTATTAACTTTTAAGATTAAAGAAATGGCTTACGTAATTACTGATGATTGTATCGCTTGTGGTAGTTGTATTGATGAATGTCCTGTAGGAGCTATCTCTGAAGGAGATATTTATTCTATAGATCCTGAAACTTGTACTGATTGTGGTACTTGTGCAGATGTTTGTCCTTCGGAAGCGATTCATCCCGAATAATCTCTGAATAAAGAGATGAGGTTAAAAGGCACTCGACAGAGTGCCTTTTTTTGTTTAAATGAACCGATGTTAACTAACAATGCTTAATGATTGGTTGTAGAGATTTTTTTGTTTAACCGTTAAAAACTTAACATAGTTTGTGTTTGTTATTGAGATTAAGAATATAAATTTGTGCCTTATTAAATTTCTTACAATGTTACAAACAAAACAATATTATAATTTATCGGAAGATGTTGTAGCCGATAATCTAAAAACATCGCTTGTTGACGGAATAAACAGCTCGGAAGTGGTGAAACTACAGAGCGAATATGGATATAACGAGTTTGCTAAAAAGAAATCGAAAAGTTTAATAATAAGATTTATAGAGCAATTCAAAAGTTTTATGATTATAATACTTTTAATTGCTGCGGCAATATCCGGAATTACAGGATATCTTCACGGCGAAGGTTTTGTTGATGCTATAATAATATTGATAATAGTATTTATTAACGCTCTTATCGGACTTGTTCAGGAAACGAAAGCCGAAAAATCGTTAGAGGCTCTCGAAAAAATGTCGGCACCTCAATGTAAAGTTATACGAGATGGAAAAGTAATAGTAGTGTCGTCTAAAGAATTAGTTCCTGGCGATGTGGTTGTTTTAGACACAGGCGATGCCGTTCCTGCCGACCTTCGTTTAATAGAGGCTGTTAATCTTAAGATACAAGAAGCTGCACTTACCGGAGAGTCGGTTCCGGTAGAAAAATATACAAGTGTAATAGTTAAACAAGATATGCCTATTGGCGATCAAAATAATATTGCTTTTTCGTCTACCAATGTGGTGTACGGACGAGGCAAAGGTATTGTTATTCGCACTGGTATGCAAACCGAAGTCGGAAAGATTGCTTCAATGCTTCAGTCGGTGCCTAATGAACAGACTCCTTTGCAAAAGAAATTAGATAAACTTGGAAAAAACTTGGGAGTTGCTGCTCTTATTATCTGCGCTCTTATTTTTATTGTTGGAGTGCTGTATGGAAACGACTTACTTTCTATGTTTATGATAGCAGTAAGTTTGGCTGTGGCTGCTATACCTGAGGGTTTGCCAGCTGTGTCGACTATTGTTTTGGCTGTTGGAGTACAACGTTTGGCTAAAAAGAATGCAATAGTTCGTAATCTTCCTTCGGTGGAAACTTTAGGAAGTACTAATATTATCTGTTCAGACAAAACCGGTACGCTCACTCAGAATAAGATGACTGTCGTTAAGGTGGTTACTTCTTCAGATAGCAATACCGATAATATGCAACTCATAAAGATTGCGGTTTTAGCTAACGATGCTAAACTTACCGAAGAAGGCGATTCTTATACAACTACAGGCGACCCAACAGAAACGGCTTTGATAGATTTAGGGATTAAGAATGGGTTTAATAAAAATGTTGAGGATAAGAATTTCCTAAGAGTTGCCGAAGTTCCTTTCGATTCGGAACGTAAGATGATGACTACAGTTCATAAAACTCAAGATAGCTATCTGGTTTGTACTAAAGGTGGTGTAGACGAACTTCTTGCTTGTTCTTCTCATATATTAGAGAATGGAAAAATAGAACTGTTAACCGAAGAGAAGAAGGCTTTCATTTGTAAGGAAAACCAAAATCTGGCAGAAGAGGCTTTGCGTGTGCTTGCTATGGGGTACAAAACACTTGAAGCTGTTCCCGCAGAAACAACAAGTGATGCCTTAGAGCACGGTATTGTGTTTGTTGGTATAGTAGGAATGATAGATCCTCCTCGTGTGGAAGTTAAAGATGCGGTAGAGAAATGTAACACAGCGGGCATTAAGCCTATAATGATTACAGGAGATCATCTTGTAACTGCAAAAGCTATTGCGGCACAGTTAAGTATCCTTCAATCGGGAGATTTGGCAATTACGGGTGCAGAGTTAGAGAAAATGTCAGATGAAGAACTATTAAAGAAGGTAAATCTTATATCGGTTTATGCTCGAACATCGCCCGAACATAAAATGAGGATAGTTAAAGCTTTGCAAACAAAAGGTTTTATAGTTGCGATGACTGGTGATGGAGTAAATGACGCTCCTGCTCTTAAGATGTCGGACATTGGTGTGGCGATGGGAATTACAGGTACTGATGTTTCTAAAGAAGCGGCTGATATTGTTCTTACAGATGATAATTTTTCTACTATAGTTTCTTCGGTAGAAGAAGGAAGACGTATTTATGACAATATTATTAAGGCGATTGAGTTTCTTTTATCTTGTAATATAGGTGAGATTGTAGTACTCTTGGTTGCTGTTATGGCTAATTGGGCAACTCCTTTGTTGCCAATACATATATTGTGGATTAACTTAATCACAGATAGTTTGCCAGCTTTGGCTTTAAGTGTCGATCCTGCGGCTCCAGATGTGATGAAAAAGAAGCCTATCGACTCTAAAAAGAATATACTTAATAAGCGTTTTACTGCTTTATTGCTATTTCAAGGGTTGATGATAGGGCTTTTAGCACTTGCGGCTTATCAAATAGGACTGAAAACATCTCCTGTTTATGCTGATGCTTTAGAAAACGCAAGGGCTATGTGTTTCTCGGTGCTTGCATTCTCTCAATTATTCCACGTTTTTAACATCAGATCAAATACACGTTCGGCATTCTCTAACCTATTTACAAACAAATATCTCTGGGGAGCAATTGCAGTTTCGGTTTTGCTTATGCTGATAGTTCTTACAGTTCCTTATCTTCACGATATATTCCATATCGGACATATAACTAATGTACAATGGTTGTGGGTGGGTTTATTGTCTGTTGCGCCTATTGTTATCGTAGAAATAGTGAAACTTATTGAGCGAGTGGTAAATAAAGGTAAGAGTATATTCGATAGGGATTAAGATTAATGATACCTTTCTTATAATAGTAAAATAAAAAAGGCACGAAACAAGTGAGATTGTTCCGTGCCTTTTTATTATTTATGTTATTTAGCCTAAATCTTAGATAAGGTATAAGCTGCTTATCGATTCGTTGTTGCAAACTCTTTTAATAGCAGAAGCAAACATATCGGCAACAGAAATAACTTTTACCTTTTCGCTTTTCTTTGAGTAAGGAATACTGTCGGTAAATACTATTTCAGTTAAAGCCGATTGGTCTACGCGAGTAGATGCAGGGTCAGACATTACTGCGTGCGAAGCAATAGCTCTTACCGAGTTTGCACCTTCGGCAAGCATAAGGTCGGCTGCTTTAGTGATAGTACCTGCAGTATCTACTATGTCATCAACAAGAATTACGTCCATACCTTTCACATCTCCTATTATTTTCATTTCTGATACTTCGTTAGCTTTTTTGCGAAGTTTATAGCAGATAACCATTGGTATATTTAGATGCTTAGCGTAGGCATTAGCTCTCTTAGTTCCACCAACATCAGGAGTAGCAATCACTGGATTTGCTAATCCCCACGATTTAACTTCTTCAATAAAGATAGACGATCCGTAAAGATGGTCAACAGGAACATTAAAGAAACCTTGTATTTGATCTGCGTGAAAGTCCATCGTCATTAAACGATTGATACCAGCAACGCTTAGTAAGTCAGCTACTAATTTAGCTCCAATAGCAACACGAGGTTTATCTTTTCTATCTTGACGAGCCCAACCGAAATAAGGAACAACTGCTACAATAGATTTGGCAGAAGCTCTCTTTGCTGCATCAATCATAAGCAGCAACTCCATAAGATTGTCGGAGTTAGGGAAGGTAGATTGTATTAGAAATACGTGTCTACCTCGTATCGATTCTTCGTACGAAACAGAAAACTCTCCGTCGGCGAAACGCTCAACGTTCATTTGACCAAGTTCGCAGCCTAAACTGTTACATATTTTCTCTGCTAGATAGTTTGTGCCTGTGCCTGAAAAGACTTTAAATGGAACCATTGTTGTTGAAATTAGGAATGAAAATTTTATTAGTTTATATTTTCTGCAAAAGTAATAGAAAATTTGCAATTAAACAGTATTTAGAAGATTAATTAAACCTCTTTTCTTCTTGTTTGATAAACAATGTTTTATTTGTAACTTTGCGCCAAAACAATAAAATAAATACAATGAACTATAATACACCTAAGGATATTACCAAAGAATTTGCTGCATCGGGACTATATAAATCTTCGTTGCCTATTGCTAAGTTTGCGCTTATAGCTATACTTGGTGGTGCTTTTATTGCGTTCGGAGGGTTGTTGTCTGTGATGGTTGCGGGTGGAGCACCAGGAATAGGCGCAGCTAATCCCGGAATAATTAAATTTATAGCAGGAGCTTTGTTCCCTATCGGTTTGATTATGGTATCTGTTACTGGGGCAGATTTGTTTACGAGTGATTGTACGGCATTTACACTTCCGTTGTTGCAAAAGAAGATTAAGGTGTCGACTTTTGTTAAGTTCTTGGTGTTTTCGTATTTCTTTAATTTTATAGGAACACAAATAGTAGCTTATCTTATGTCGTCGGGTTTGGGGTATTTCTCTCACGAACCATGGCAAAGTTATTTGCATAATTATTCTGCTGGCAAAGTTAATCAAGAGTGGTTGCCTGTGTTTGTAAAAGGTATAGGAGCCAATTGGTTGGTGTGCCTTGGTATGTTTATGGGGTATTCGGCTAAAGATATTATAGGTAAGTGTATTGCAATCTGGATTCCGGTAATGCTTTTTGTTACTTTGGGTTACGAACACTCTATTGCTAATATGTTTTTTATACCGGCGGCAATATATTCAGGTGCCGAGATACTATGGTGCGACTTTATAGTACAGAATCTTATCCCAGCTACTTTGGGAAATCTTGTGGGAGGAGTTGTGTGTGTTGGTTGTGCTTACTGGTATTTATATTTGAAAGAATAGTTTCCTATTTCGCAAATATCTTTTTAATTTCATTTAATCGTTCAGCAGACAGAGGTTCTACTCCTTCTAATTTGTACTTTAGTCCCAGCTGTTCGTATTTGTTTACTCCCATAGTGTGGTAGGGAAGTAGCTCTACTTTCTTTACAATTTTATAATTCGAAATGTATTCAGCTAAAGTTTCTAACTGTTTGTCATTGTCGGTGTAGCCCGGCACAATAACGTGGCGTATCCAAGTGTCTTTGTCTTGCTCTTCTAAATAATCAAGAAAACGAAGAGTGTTATCTATCTTTACTCCAGTAATAGTTTTGTGAAGTTCTGGAGAGATAGCTTTTATATCTAATAAAACAAGGTCGGTATACTTTAGAGCTTCTTTAGCTTTGTCGTTAAATACAGCTCCCGAAGTATCTAAGGCGGTATGAATTCCTTTTTGTTTGCATAGTTTGAAGAACTCAGTTACAAACTCGGCTTGAAGAAGAGGCTCTCCTCCTGTAAGAGTAACTCCCCCTTTAGCTATAAAGCTTTTGTATTTTAGTATCTCTTCAAGAAGCTCTTGTGGAGTAAGCTCTATCTTTGCTGTGTTTGTAGTGTCCCATGTGTCTGGATTATGACAATACAGACATCTTAAAGGACAACCTTGCATAAATACAACGAAACGTAAGCCAGGTCCATCTACTGTGCCAAAGCTTTCAAGGGAGTGAATCTTTCCTTTCATTATTAGATATTAAAACGCCAACAACACAAACTATACATATATATAATATTGTATAATCTGTGTTGTCAGCGTTTATGTTTTAATTACAATGTTTGATTAATTGTTCTTGAGATTACATCTAACTGTTGCTCCTTAGTAAGTTTCACAAAGTTTACGGCATAACCAGAAACTCGGATAGTTAACTGAGGATAGTTTTCAGGGTGTTCCATCGCATCAATCAATAATTCTTTATCGAACACATTCACATTAAGGTGCTGACCACCTTCAGGAGTAAAGTATCCATCAAGTAAAGCAGTAACATTACTTATCTGGGTTTCTTTTTCTTTTCCTAAAGTAGCAGGCGATACAGCAAATGTATAAGATATACCATCGTGTGCGTGTTGGAAAGGAAGTTTCGCAACAGAAGCTAAAGCAGCAACAGCTCCTTTTGTGTCTCTACCGTTCATTGGGTTTGCACCTGGAGCAAAAGCTTCTCCTGCTGCACGTCCGTCTGGTGTTGCTCCGGTTTTCTTACCGTACACAACATTAGACGTAATAGTAAGAATAGACTGAGTAGGAGTTGCATTGCGATAAGTTTGGTGCTGACGAAGAAACTCCATAAAGCGTTCTGTAATGTCAACAGCAATCTCGTCGGTTCTATCGTCGTTGTTACCGAAAGGAACATATTCACCTTCTCTTTCGAAGTCTACAGCTAAACCTCTTTCGTCTCTTATAATCTTAACCTTTGTGTCGCGGATAGCAGCTAAAGAGTCTGCCACAATAGAAAGTCCTGCGATACCAGTAGCACGAATACGTTCTACGCTTCCGTCGTGAAGTGCCATCTCAAAAGCTTCGTAAGCATATTTATCGTGCATATAGTGAATTATCTTCAAAGCGTTAACGTATACCTTAGCTAACCAACGCATCATTTGTTCGAACTTATACATTACTTCGTCGTACTCTAAGTATTCGCCAGTAATAGGTTCGAAGCGAGGAGTTACCTGAACACCTGATTTTTCGTCTCTACCTCCGTTGATTGCATAAAGAAGACATTTTGCTAAGTTAGCGCGAGCTCCGAATAACTGCATTTGTTTACCTATCTTCATAGGAGAAACGCAACAAGCGATACCATAGTCATCGCCATAAACAGGGCGCATTAAGTCGTCGTTTTCGTATTGTATAGCTGAAGTATCAATAGAAACTTTAGCGCAATAGTTCTTCCAGTTTTGTGGAGAATACTGACCCCAAAGTACCGTAAGGTTTGGTTCGGGAGCAGGACCTAAGTTATACAATGTGTGAAGGTAACGGAACGAAGTTTTAGTAACTAAAGAACGACCATCAACACCTTGACCACCTAATGATTCTGTTACCCAAACAGGATCGCCTGAGAATAATTCGTTATAGTCTGGAGTTCTTAAGAATCTAACTATACGAAGTTTAATAATCATTTGGTCGATTAATTCTTGCGCTTCGTTTTCTGTAAGTATTCCAGCTTCTATGTCTTTTTGGATATAAATATCTAAGAAAGTAGAAGTTCTACCTAATGACATAGCTGCACCGTCTTGGTCTTTTACAGCTGCTAAGTAAGCAAAATAAAGATATTGAACAGCTTCTTTAGCGTTTTGTGCAGGTCGAGTAACGTCGAATCCGTAGCTTGCACACATTTTGTTGAATGCTTTAAGGGCACTCATTTGTTCTGCTATTTCTTCTCTTTGTTGTATAATCTCTTCTGTTATTTCCTGAATGTCTAAACGTTTCATAAAACGTTTCTTTTCATTCATAAGTATTTCTGTTCCGTATAAAGGCACACGACGATAATCACCTATGATACGACCGCGACCATAAGCGTCAGGAAGTCCGGTAATAATACCCGATTTACGAACCGCCATCATTTCATCTGTATAAACAGAGAACACACCTTCGTTATGAGTTTTTCTGTATTTTGTGAAAATCTCTTTAGTCATTGGGTCTAACTCATAGCCATAAGCGTTAAGTCCGTTCTCAACCATACGGATACCTCCTTTAGGAAAGATACCTCTTTTAAGAGGAGCATCGGTTTGAACACCAACAATTACTTCGTTTTCTTTGTCGATATAGCCTGCGCCGTAAGCATCTATGCTTTGAGGCATTTTAGTTTCGGCGTCATATACACCTTTTTCTCTTTCAGTAGCAAACATTTCTGTAAGCTTGTTCCATACTTTTGTAGTCTTTTCAGTTGGACCAACTAAAAAAGAGTCATCTCCATCGTAAGGAGTATAATTACTTTGAATGAAATCTCTGACGTTAATTTCTTTTTTCCAGACTTCGCCTTTGAAGTCTTTCCAACATTCCATTTGATTGTTCATAAACGGGTTTTAAAAGATAGTTAATATAATATTTTTGTTACTTTATCAAATCAAATCCAGTATAAGGGATTAATGCTTTAGGTATCTTTATTCCTTCAGGTGTTTGATGGTTTTCGAGTAGTGCAGCCATAATACGAGGAAGAGCTAAAGCACTACCATTTAGTGTGTGACAAAGTTGAGTTTTTTTGCCCTCTCCTCTGTAACGACACTTTAATCTGTTTGCCTGATAACTTTCGAAGTTAGAAACCGAGCTTACTTCCAGCCAACGCTCTTGCGCTGCCGAATATACTTCGAAGTCGAAAGTAAGAGCAGAAGTGAAACTTATGTCTCCTCCACAGAGTCTTAATATTCTCCAGGGTAATTCAAGTTTGTCTATCAGCGACTGAACGTAATCTACCATCTCGTTTAGTGATTGATAAGAATGTTCGGGTGTGTCGATACGCACAATTTCTACTTTATCGAATTGATGAAGACGATTAAGCCCTCGAACATCTTTGCCGTAAGAGCCTGCTTCGCGGCGGAAACAAGCCGAATAAGCTGTATTCTTTATAGGAAGATCTTTTTCTTCCAATATAACATCTCTATATATGTTTGTAACAGGAACCTCTGCTGTTGGGATAAGATAAAGATCGTCGGCAGTGCTATGATACATTTGACCTTCTTTGTCGGGAAGTTGTCCTGTGCCATAAGCCGAATCCGAATTAACTAAATAAGGAGGTTGTATCTCTATATATCCAGCTTCACGAGCATTGTCTAAGAAGAAGTTTATTAATGCGCGTTGTAGTTGTGCACCTTTTTGTTTGTAAATTGGAAATCCTGCACCGGTTATCTTAACTCCAAGTTCGAAGTCGATAAGATCGTATTTCTTAGCTAAGTCCCAATGAGGCACAGCACCATCGTATAAAGTAGGAATTACTCCACCTTCTTTTTCAACAACATTATCTTCTGCGTGTTTTCCCTCTGGAACTTTATCGCAAGGGATATTAGGAATCTGACAAAGCAATTCGGTTAGCTTAGCTTCTGCATTCTTCATCTCGATTTCTAATTCTTTATTAGCCTCCTTCATACCCGAAACTTTAGTTCGAGCAGCTTCTGCTTCCTCCTTTTTTCCTTCTTTCATTAACTGTCCGATGGAGCGCGATAGAGTGTTAAGTTCGGCAAGGTTGCTGTCTAACAGTTGTTGAGACGCTTTCCTTTTTTTATCGGTGTCAATTACTTCTGTTATGATCTTTGTGGCATCGAAATGTTTTTTAGCCAGCTTATCTATTACTTCTTGAGTGTTATCTGTTATAACTTTGAGAGTAAGCATTGTTGTCTGATTTTAATTGAGGGTACAAAGGTAAGGTAAAGAACTAAAAAGAAAAAACTAAAATGTAAAAGTTTTTCAAACTAAAACTTATAAGGTCTTTCTCGGCTATAACTTTAACTACATTTTAGTATCTTTAACTGTCTGAGTTCTCAGTAGCTTACATATTTTGTTTGCAAAGAGAAACTTCGAGATAATACTACCTTATGATTATTCTGTTACTCACAAATGGATAAAGTGGACGAGAAATAAAGGATTTGTTACAAATATTTACTATATATTTGTAACCTTATATTTTATTAATACAGATAATATGAAAGTAAAATTACTAAAAACGATGATTGTCGGACTCTTTGCGCTCGTTTTCGTAAACGCAAATGCCCAGTCCGAAATGTATGTCTATGGTTCTGATACTTCAAAGCCTTTGTCTATTGACTTAGATAAATTGCAGACGATTAGTTTTACGGAACAAAGTGTGTTATTTAATTTCCAAAACACCGAAACAACGACTTTGCTTTACAAAGATATATCGCTGTTGACTTTTAAGAAACTCGACACAGGTGTTGAAACTCCAGAAGTAAACACTAATGTAAAGGTTTACGTTAGTGGCGACAATGCAGTTGTAGAAAGCTCTACAGAAATAGCTTGCGTGTATCTTTATAATTTACACGGAGGATTGCTTCAGCAGAGCAAGGAAGCATCGTTGTCTGCAAGTTTGCCTATCTCCACTTTGGCGAGCGGAATGTATATAATTAAAGTTATTTGTGCCGATGGGCGTATTAGTTCTCATAAAATAATTAAACACTAAAAAGATATGAAAAAGTATATATTTGTTTTGTTACTGTCTTCAGTAAGTTTGTTTATGTATGCTCAGAATAAGAGTATGCAAGTGTATCGCAATGGTTATGTAACCGATGTTATTAATGTGTCGGAGATAGACAGTGTTAAGTTCGGAGAGTTGTTGTTATCACCAAGTGTAACAGCAAGTCTTATAGACGAAGATGTTTTTCTGACGTGGACTAAAGTTCAAAAAGCAGAGAGTTACGATGTGTTTCGCAGTACAGATAATATTAATTATACAGTGTTAGCAACAGGTGTTGAGTCTGAGTCTTATACCGACAAAGAACCTATTTATGGATATAATTACTATAAGGTGAAAGCAAGTAGTGCAAAAGGTAGCAGTTTGCTAAGCGAAGCTTCTTCTGTAGACACTAAAATTCTTGATAATTTCTCTTTATTTCAAGAAGCTCTTATTAAGACGTGTATGAATGACTCTCTCTATCTGACAAATAATGAGAATTATACTTACCAAGGAAAAGTGGAAGATTGGAAGTCGTACGCAAGTGTTCTTATTGAAACTCCTGAGTTTTGTAAATATGGTTATACTGTATTAATGGAAAGCGATGAAACTTTTGCAAAGAATGGGATAAACACAATAGACGATTTGATTACATACGCCGAACTTATTTATTATAAATTATTTCCTTTACCAGTAGATCCTTTAGAGAGTAATCGAATAAAAGTAGACTATACAGATAGGAGAAATGCTTTGAATAGATTTGTTTCTTACCATATTATGGATAGAATGTTAGAGATTGATGAGTTTATTCTTCCTGAGTGGAGTAATTTTGTTATTCCTAATTATCCAATAAGGGAATACATAGAGATGATGATGCCAAACTCTATGATAGAGGTGCAAAAAGGAAACTTTGTAAATGTAAGTATGTTGAAAGATATTGATAATGTAGCCGACCGAGCAGAAATGGTGAAAATTGAAAAAAGGATAAAGGGCACTTCTAATGTGTTGTTTCACGAGATAAATAATATACTAACTTACGATAAAGTTGAAACGAATGTGCTAAATAAACGAATAAGAATAAATGCACAAAGTTTATTAAGTGAATTTGCTACAAATAAATATAGAGGGATAGAGAATGAAGATAAATCTGTGTATCCTTCTATGTCTATAATTATACCTAGAGAATACTTATCGTCTCGAAGCAAAGTATCTTTTTCAGAGAATACTCAATTCCAAAGCGAGGGACATTTTTCGTCATCTTGGGCTAATATGTATGGTGATGAAATGTTATTTATTGGTAAATGCGACTTTACAATAACAACACCTCCTATACCTGCTGGTAATTGGGAGATAAGACTTGGGTATAGTATATCTGCTCGTAGAGATTCAACGCAAATATATATAAATGGTAAACCATCTGGCGATCCTATAGACTTTAGAATTAATTCAACTAATCAACTTATTGGCTGGATAAACGATTTTGCTACCAAAGATAACGGTGTAGAGAATGATAAACAAATGCGAGAAAACGGATATATGAAAGCTCCAGCATCTCTGAAATACGGAGAAAAAAATACTATTATGAGAAATTCTCGTTTATGTCTAAGAAAAATAATAGCAACACAACAAATAGATACAACGCAACCTCTTTCTATTCGTTTCGAAAGTCTGCTTGATAGTACAAGCCAGGAGTTTATGATCGACTATATAGAGTTTATTCCTGTTAACTTAATTGAAGACGAAGACAGAAATTAGCCTCAAGCTGTAAGCATCAAACTGTAATAGTTGCGCTCTCGGATAAAATAACTAAATTTGCGCTTGATTAATAACTGAGAAAGAATGCAAACAATATATTCTCAAATTATTTCCAAGGCAATAAATGTTTTGGAAAAACAAGTACTCAAAACAATTAGTTTATTAGACGAAGGCGCAACTATTCCTTTTATAAGCCGTTATCGCAAAGAGGCTACGGGAGGTTTAGATGAAGTTGCTATATCTGAAATTAAAAAACAATACGAAAAACTTATAGAGCTAACCAAACGTAAGGAAACGATAATTAACTCTATTGAAGAACAAGGAAAATTAACTGCCGAACTAAAGCAGCGTATCGAAAACTCTTGGGATAGTACCGAACTCGAAGATATCTATCTCCCATATAAACCTAAAAGACAAACTAAAGCAGAGATAGCTCGCAAAAAAGGCTTAGAGCCTCTTGCTAAAATTATTATGTCGCAGAATAATGGCGATATAACATATCGTGCCGAAAGTTTTGTTAAGGAAGAAGTGTCTAATGCAGACGATGCCTTGCAGGGTGCTCGCGATATTATAGCCGAATGGATTAGCGAAAACGAAGGCGCTCGTAATAATATAAGAAATATATTCAGGAGAGAAGCCGTAATTTCTTCTAAATTAGTAAAAGGAAAAGAAGAAGAGGCTGTTAAGTTCCGTGATTATTTCGACTTTAGCGAACCTCTAAACAGATGTTCTTCGCACCGATTACTTGCAATGAGACGGGGTGAGGCTGCAGGCTTTTTAAGAGTAAGTATATCTCCCGATGATGATAATTGTATTAATGCTTTAGATAAACGTTTTGTTAAGGCTAATAATGAGTCGAGCGAACAAGTCGAAATTGCTGTTAAGGATAGTTACAAACGTTTACTCAAACCAACTATAGAAACTGAGTTTGCAGCTTTGTCTAAAGAAAAGGCAGATAAGGAGGCTATAAAGGTATTTGCCGAAAATCTTAAGCAGTTGTTGCTGTCTCCTCCTTTGGGACAAAAGCGTGTGCTTGGTGTAGACCCAGGTTATCGTACTGGCTGTAAGCTTGTTTGCTTAGACGAACAAGGGAATTTGTTGCATAACGAAACTATTTATCCTCACCCTCCACAAAACGAAAAGAGTAAGGCGGCGAGTAAAGTTGCCGCTCTTGTTAGTACTTATAACATACAGGCTGTTGCTATTGGCAATGGAACGGCAAGCAGAGAAACTGAACAGTTTATTACTAATATAAGATACGATAGAAAGCTTCAGGTGTTTGTTGTGAGCGAAGATGGAGCTTCTGTATATTCTGCTTCTAAGGTTGCTCGTGATGAGTTCCCTCAATATGACGTAACTGTAAGAGGGGCGATAAGTATAGGTCGTCGATTAATGGATCCTTTGGCAGAGTTAGTAAAAATAGATCCAAAGTCTATAGGGGTAGGGCAGTATCAGCACGATGTTAGTCCTTCGGAGTTGAAAAAATCTCTCGACCAAACTGTTGAGAACTGCGTCAATATGGTAGGCGTAAATCTTAATACGGCAAGTATGCACTTGTTGACTTATGTTTCTGGCTTAGGTCCATCGTTAGCTAAGAATATTGTGGATTATCGTTCTGTAAACGGAGCTTTCAAAACTCGAAAAGACTTAATTAAAGTTCCTCGTTTAGGAGGAAAGGCGTTCGAGCAGGCGGCGGGCTTTTTGCGTATTACTGATGCTAATAATCCTTTAGACAATTCGGCTGTGCACCCAGAGAGTTATTATATAGTAGAGCTTATTGCGAAAGACCTTAACTGTAGTATTGCCGACCTTATTAATGATAAGACTTTGAGGGATAAGATAGATCTTAGCAAGTATGTAAATGATAAAACGGGTATGCCTACTTTACTTGATATAATGTCGGAGCTTGATAAGCCTGGCAGAGACCCACGTCAGGCAATAAAAGTTTTTGAGTTCGACCCTAATGTGAAAACAATTAAAGATCTTCGCGAGGGACAAATACTTCCGGGCATAGTGAGTAATATAACTAATTTTGGTTGCTTTGTGGATATGGGAATAAAAGAGAAAGGCTTGGTACATATATCTAATATGGCTAACGCTTTTGTGTCTGATCCTTCCAGTATTGTGTCTATCCATCAGCACATACAGGTTAAAGTACTTAGTGTAGATATTGATAGAAATAGAATACAGCTTAGTATGATATTGGACTAAGTAGAACTATCTTGTCGTTGTTAGTAGATAGGCGAGTTGTTTCTTACTTGATACCCCTCGTCGCTCTTAGTAGATACCCCTCCTCTCTCTTAGTAGATAGGCGAGGTGTTTCTTAGTAGATACCCGATGCCGCTCTTTATAGAACCGCCTAATCTCTCTTAGTAGAACCACCCCGTCGTTCTTAGTAGAGAGACACCGCCTCTCTTAGTAGAGACACGAGGGGTCTCTTAGTAGAGAGACGACCCTAAGTGAAGCTTTGCATTTTTAGAATAAAATACAAGCCAAGAAAATCGAAAATATCTCCTTTAAGTTGTTGTAAGACAGTGGTAAATAAAAAAAAGGCTGACAATGGTTGTTGTCAGCCTTTTTGTATAAAATTCTTTTACTCTTATTCTGTAACCGGAGCTTCTTCTGTTGCAGGAAGAGCTGGAGCTTCTTCTTGAATAGGGTCTGCGAATGGAGTAATATTGTTTACATCTTCTACAGGTATAGAGTTGATAATTTCATCGTGTAAGATAGAATTTCTTTCTCCTGAATTCTGTTTAGGTAAGAACAATGTAGCTAAAAGACATAACACTACTAAAGAACCAGCTAACCACCAAGTTGCTTTTTCTAAGAAGTCGGTAGTTTTACGAACTCCCATTACTTGGTTTGAAGATGCAAATCCAGCAGCCAAACCACCTCCTTTAGAGTTTTGAATCACTACGATTCCAACTAAAAGAAGAGCTACAATAACTATTAAAATTGAAATAAATACGAACATTTTTTATACTTTATTTATTGAGTTAATAATCAATTTTTCTAAAAACCTAATTTGGTCTGCAAAGTAACGATTTTTTTCTGGATAAAGCAAGTTTAATTTGTTTATAATTTCTAATGCTTTATCATATTTCTTTTGTTTTATATAAATTTTCGCCAATGTTTCAGAAAAGAAACTGCTTTCTTCTACGGTGTCTAAATCAGAGAAGGAGTTGTTATTCTCTTCTGTGTTGTTGTCAAGATTAAGTTTGATGGGCGATAATTCGTCTTGTTCTAAGAATTTGTCTATTGCATCTTGATGCTTAAGTTGTGTTTTGCTTTCTTCTATTACTTCTCTCTCTCCTTTTTCTTCTTGTAACGAGAAAGATAAGTAATCTGTGTTTATTAATCCTTTAGAAGTGTTGATAGGTTTTTCTTCTTTCTTGTTGCTGCTTTCGTTTTTGTTAAGAAAGAAATCTATTAAGTCGAACGAAGAGTTGGAAACTTTAGGTGTATCAGATGTTTTTATCTTTTCAAGTAAAGGAAAGAAGTCTTCTTCTACTTGAAAAAATAGTTGCTTGCGATCTATAACACAACAAGCGGTTCTTCTTAGTTGAGAAAAATATCGACTATCTCGCTCTTGTTTAAGCTTTATAGTATATAATAGGTGTGCCGCCTGAAAGAACGGAAACTCTTCAGTTAGTTCGCGAAGTTCCTCAATTGATTTAGCATTGAGAGTTTCACGATTGTTTATCAACTCTATTAAACTTTTAGCTTGCATAGAAGTTACCAGTTGGCTACGGTTTCGTTGTAAATCATATCAATAAGTTCGTCAACTATTTCTTTGTTTAGACTTTCTTGAACCGAAGCTTCTAATGTTTGACTGCTGTCGAACTCTCTCGAAGCTGTGAAGTTTTTGTTTACATCGCTATCAGGTTCTTTGTTGTTAGTGTATCTCACCTTAACAGTTATAGTTACGCGAGCTCTCGAAGCATAAGCATCTTCTTTAACTGCCACACCTTGTATGTCGTAGCCTATTATTTCTCCTTCAATTTCGATGTCGCCATTGTTTGGAATTGATATTAAACGAGTTTGTTCTATAAATCTATTTCTTAAAGCTAAGTCGAATGTAGAAGCCAAAGTAGGAACAACTAATGTAGCTCTGTTCGGAAATTCGTGTATTGTTATTGTTTTAATTATGTCGTAGTTTATTTTTCCACCTTGAAAAGAATATGATACAGAACAAGAGATTAGCATTGTAACGGCTAAAAGGAAAAAAGAGAAAGGTAAACGAGAAAAAAGCTTTTGCTTAAAGCTTTCCTTGAAATTGTTATAATGTTTCTTGTTCATAATTTATGCTATATTATATAAGGAGTAATCTTTTTTCTTTTTTAAGTGCTTACTCCAGTCCATATTCTTTTATTTTGCGATAAAGTGTTCGTTCCGAAATCTTTAAGTCTTGAGCTGCTTTGCGGCGTTTACCGTTGTTACGTTCTAACGCTTTTACTATCATTTCTTTTTCAACATCTTCAAGCGATCTTATTGTTTCAGGCTCAGATACGGGAGCAGATACAGGAATAATATCTTTGTGTCCGTCTTCTTCGTCAGTAACTTCGTCAGCCTCAACATAGTCGACAGGTTCATCTTTTATAGTGGGAGGAAGATTACTTATTACAGGATAGGGAGTTCTTAACTCTTGAATTTCAGATTTAGAACTTCTATCAGAGGTGTTGTTCCCAGCTATTTGTTTCTTAAGCTCATTGATTTCGTTTTGCAGTCTTATAAGTATTTCGTATATAAGTTTGCTTTCGTTAGAAAACGAACGGTTATCTCCCTCAGACGGTATAAGAGCAGGCAGTTGCTCCATATCTGGAGTGGATAAGTAAGTTTTAAGGCAATCACCTGTGATAACTCTTTCTTGTTCGAAGATAGATATTCGTTCGGTTATGTTCTTTAACTCACGAACATTTCCAGGCCATCGATACTTCATAAGCACTTCCTTTGCGTCGTCGGTCATACTTACCGCAGGCATTCTGTATTTCTCTGCAAAATCAGAAGCAAACTTTCTGAATAATAAGTATATGTCTTCTTTTCGCTCTCTTAAAGGCGGTATTTTAATAGGAACTGTATTAAGTCTGTAATAAAGGTCTTCTCTGAATTTCCCTTTTCTTATTGCGCCAAGTAAGTCTACGTTTGTAGCTGCCACTATACGCACATCGGTTTTCTGTACCTTAGAAGATCCAACTTTGATAAACTCTCCATATTCTAACACACGCAATAGGCGAGCTTGTGTAGCCATTGGTAGTTCTCCTACTTCGTCGAGAAATATTGTTCCTTTGTTTGCAACTTCAAAATAACCTTTGCGTTCGGCTAAAGCACCTGTAAACGAACCTTTTTCGTGTCCGAACAATTCAGAATCGATAGTTCCTTCTGGAATAGCTCCGCAGTTTACGGCAATGTAAGGACCGTGTTTGCGTGCGCTATTCTGATGTATTATTTGAGGAAAGGCTTCTTTACCAACTCCGCTCTCTCCGGTAATAAGTACGGTGAGGTCGGTAGGAGCTATTAGTAGCGCCTTTTCTATCTCGCGGTTCAACAGCTGACTGTTACCTATTATCCCAAATCGTTGTTTTATGATTTGAAGTTCTATCATTACAAATACTTAATTATTTAATCTGAGAATTGTCGACTTCTTTGCTGGAAGCAGATATTCTTGTGATTAATAAAGTTATCGAATATTAGCGATGCTTATAATATCAGAGAATACTCCTGCCGCTGTTACTGCTGCACCAGCGCCATATCCTTTTATTATCATAGGATATTCGTCGTATCGTTCGGTTGTTATCATTATTATATTATTGCTGCCTTCCAGTTCGTAGAATGGGTGATTGCGGTCTATAGCTTGAAGCCCAACAGAGCATCGACCATTGTCCATCTCTGCAACAAAACGAAATCTCTTACCTTCTTGTTCAAGTGTTTTGCGTTTAGCCTCGAACTCTAAGTCCATTTCGGGGATAGTTGCCCAGAAGTCGTCAAGTGTTCCTTCGAAGTATTTATTAGGAATGAATAAATTTTTAATAACATCATCTTGTTCTACTCTGTAACCAGCTTCACGAGATAAAATAACAAGTTTGCGTATCACGTCTGTTCCGCTTAAATCTATTCTTGGGTCAGGCTCAGAGAATCTTGCTTCTTTAGCCATCTTTATAGCTTTGCTTAGTGAAATATCTTTGCTTAAGTTATTAAATATAAAATTCAGTGTTCCTGATAATACAGCTTGAAGTTTAAGTATCTTATCACCACTGTTAGTAAGGGCATTCATTGTGTTGATGATAGGAAGTCCTGCTCCGACATTAGTTTCGAACAAATACTTGACACCGTGATTGCGAGCTGTTTCTTTTAGATTAATATAATTGTCGTAAGACGATGAGGCTGCTATCTTGTTTGCTGCCACTACTGAAATGTTGCAATTAAGTAAGCTTTCGTACAGTCCTGCGATGTCGGCACTTGCGGTACAATCAACAAATACAGAATTGAAGATATTCATCTTGATGATTTCTTCTTTGAGAAGGGTAGGAGTTGTGGCTTTGCCATTGTTTCTTAGTTCTTCTTTGTAAGTTTCAAGGTTTATTCCGTTTCTGTTTAATATCATATTGTCGATGTCGGCAATTCCCACAACGTTAAGCTTAAGCCCATTTTGAGTCATAAGAGTATGTTGCTGTTGCTTAATTTGTTCGAGAAGGTGTCCGCCAACGGTTCCTATGCCAGTTAAGAATATATTTAATACCTGATAGTCAGACAAAAAGAAAGCGTCGTGAATCGAATTCATCGCTTTGTGTAAGTATTCGCTTTGAATAACGAATGATATATTTGTTTCGCTGGCTCCTTGAGCACAAGCTTTTACGCTAATACCGCTTCGTCCGAGAGTGCCAAATAATTTACTTGCAATGCCAGGTCGGTGTTTCATATTCTCTCCAACGATAGCAACGGTTGAAAGTCCTTTTTCGGCTTTTACTTCGTGTATCTCTCCCTGACTAAGTTCTAACTTGAACTCTTCCTTAAGAGCAGCAATAGCGATGTCGGCTTCGCAGTCTTTAACAGCAAAAGAAGTTGTGTTTTCAGAAGATGCCTGAGCAACCAAGAATACACTGATGCCTTTGTCTGTTAGAGCTTTGAATATTCTGTAATTGATACCAATAACACCAACCATACCCAAGCCTTGAACTGTTATTAGGCAAGTATCACTTATCGAAGAAATACCTTTAATAAGAGCTTTGCCGCTATCCTTATAGTCATTAGTAATATAAGTTCCTGGAGATTCGGGGTTGAATGTATTCTTTATAAGAATAGGTATGTTTGAATGATAAGCCGGGTATATAGTAGGAGGATAAATAACTTTTGCCCCGAAGTTACTAAGTTCCATAGCTTCAAGATAAGTAAGATGTTCAAGCACGTAAGTGTTTGAAATAACACGAGGGTCGGCAGTCATAAAGCCATCAACGTCTGTCCAAATCTCAAGTATATTAGCATTTAGCGTTGAAGCAATAATTGAAGCCGTATAATCGGAGCCTCCTCGTCCTAAATTACTGATTTCGTTAGTGTCTTTATTTGTAGCAATAAATCCAGGCACAAGCGATATTTGAGGAGCATTGGCAAACGTTTCTTTAATAAGCTTGCTTGTAAGCTCAAAATCTACGATATGTTTGTCGAATTGTTTTTCGGTCTTTATAAAGTCGCACGAGTTAAATAGTTTTGCGTCTTTCAAAACGTTAGATACTATAAGAGAACTACAACGTTCGCCATAGCTAACAATCATATCAGAAGTCTTTTGAGACAAATCTTTTACTAAAAAAACACCACGCAATATATTATTAAGCTCTTCGAGAAGCGAAGATACTTGTCCTAAAAGGGTATTTCTTTTTTCTAAATCATTGTCGATGAGCTTTTCTATCACCTCAATGTGGCGGATAGTAAGTTGATTATACTCTTTTTCGTAAGCGTAATCTCCTTTGGCTGCAAGTTTAGACATACGTAATAGTAAGTCGGTAACGCCCGATAAGGCAGAAACAACAACAATTACGGGTTCTTCAACACTTTCAACAATCTTCTTTACCTTTGATATACTGTCTACGGAACCAACTGAAGTTCCTCCAAATTTCATTACTTTCATTATGCTTCTCCTATTGGTCCTACTATTGGTGGGTTGAATCCTTTATTTGGTAATTTAATCTCTCCGTTTTGAGATTCATATTTATTTATGTTATCCATCAAAGCCAACATCAATCTCTTTGCGTGTTCGGGTGTTAAAATGACGCGCGATTTAACTTTGGCTTTAGGAATGCCAGGCATCATACGAACAAAGTCTATTACAAACTCTGACGAAGAATGAGCAATTACTGCCAAGTTTGAGTAAGTGCCTTGAGCAATGTCGTCTGTCAACTCAATTTGAATGTTGTTTTGCTGTTTGTCCATGATCAATTAATTTATTAGTTGCGACAATCTGTCGCATTTTTGAGGAGCAAAATTAAATATAATAATTCATATTTCGCTTAGTTGTTAGTTTTTATTTGTGCAAAAGGTAAAGGTTTATCTTAAAATTATTACCTTTGTAACCCAAATTTGTATTGAATTTATTAAAAACATTAGACAAATGGTAAGTTACAAAGAATTAGGCTTGGTAAATAGCCGTGAGCTTTTCAAAAAAGCATTTGAAGGAAAATACGCTATTCCTGCGTTTAACTTCAACAATATGGAACAAATGCAAGCAATTATCCAGGCTTGTGTAGAAGAAAACTCTCCTGTTATTCTTCAGGTTTCAAGTGGAGCAAGGAAATATGCAAACCAAACTTTGTTGCGTTATATGGCTCAAGGTGCGGTTGAGTATGCAAAAGAATTAGGAAAGAATATTCCTATTGTTCTTCACTTAGACCACGGTAGCGACTTTGAGCTTTGCAAAAGTTGTATCGATATGGGATTCTCTTCTGTTATGATTGATGGTTCTCACCATTCTTATGACGAGAACGTAGAATTAACTCGTAAAGTGGTTGAATATGCACACAAATACGATGTTACTGTAGAGGGTGAACTTGGTGTTTTGGCAGGAATTGAAGATGATGTAGTTGCTGAAGAGCACACTTATACTCAACCTGAAGAAGTAGAAGATTTCGTAACTAAAACAGGTGTTGATTCACTTGCTATCTCTATAGGTACTTCTCACGGTGCTAACAAATTCAAACCAGAACAATGTACTCGTGATGAAAACGGAATCTTAGTTCCTCCTCCATTACGTTTCGATATCTTAGAAGGTGTTGAAAAAATGATACCTGGTTTCCCTATCGTATTACACGGAGCTTCTTCTGTTCCACAACAATATGTACAAACTATCAATAAATATGGTGGTGCATTGAAAGATGCTATCGGTATTCCTGAGTCTCAATTACGTCGTGCTGCAGAATCAGCAGTATGTAAAATCAATATCGACTCTGACGGTCGTTTGGCAATGACAGCGGCTATCCGCGAAACTTACGCTGAACACCCAGAATGGTTCGACCCACGTCAATACTTAGGACCAGCTCGTGAAGAACTTAAGAAACTATACAAACACAAAGTTGTGAATGTATTAGGTTCGGCAGGTAAAGCTTGATAAGAGCCTGAAGAACTAAAAGGCGCGAAGCGGATATTGCTTTGCGCCTTTTTTATTTTACTTTAACTCAATAATATTTTCTTCGAATAGGGTTATCTTTTCCATTCCTGTTTCGGTAACTAAGAAAGTATTTTCTATTCCCACTGCACCTACATTTGGAAAAACAAACTTAGGCTCGAATGCTATTGTCATTCCCGCTTGAAGATTATCTTTTGAGCGACCCATAAGCACTGGCGGTTCGTTAATCTCTAAACCAACGCCGTGTCCCGAAAACTTAGCTTGTTGCACAGTTCCCATAAAGTTTTTACCAAAGCCTCGTTCTTCAGCCATTTCTAAACACCAGTTATAAATGTCGGTACAAGAAGTGCCAGGTTTGCAAGTCTCCATAAAACGGTTGTGCATTTCAATTGATAAAAGATGAGCATCATAAACTTCATCGGGTAAATCTCCGTAAGAATAAACACGAGTCATATCGGTAAGGTAAGCAGTGAAGTTACCAGCGAAGTCAACCATAATAGATTGTCCTAATTCTATAGTGTCTCCATTTGCTCCTATGGGTAAACAGGGGCTCATTCCTGCTCCGCCTAAGGCGAAATCGTAAGGTGAAGGTGTCTCTGCGTTGTTGCCTGCAAGAAGACTACCCATAAATATTTCCATATTATAACCGAAAGTTCTAAAGATGCCAAGTGAGCCTTTCATTCTCATAATTCGCTCTATTTCATATTGAAGTTCAATATCTCTCATACCTTTCTTAAAAATAGAAGGGATAAGACTATAAGCTTCGGAGTGTTGTTTGGCAGAGATACGCATTTGTTCTATTTCCCAAGGTGTTTTAGTCATTCTTGCCTTGCGAAGAATGGGAGTTGCATTGCCCGTTGTACTCGAATTAAAAACTTTCTCTAATCTTAGATACTCGTTGTGAGTAATTTGGTCGGCTTCTAACAGTATAGATGTTGGTATTTTGTATCCTTCTTTTTTAATTAGGTCGGGAATATCTTCGGGTTTTCTTATGTAAATAATACGTTCCCCTTCTAAGTTAACAGGACGTTGAACAAACTCTATAGGTTCGCCGTCAGATGGAAGATAAACATAGCCAGCGAAAATCTTTCCTGTTAAGTAATAGATGTTGATGTTAGTAGAAACTAAGCACGCATCAATGCTTGTTTCTTTCATTATTGTTTGAACTTTGCTCCATCTCAGTTGTAAGTCTTTAGTTGGAGGAAATAGATTGCTGTTGTTCATTGTTTTATTGATTTTTTTGTTTTAATACCTAATTCTTTTAGTTTCTCAGCTTGAGATATGAGATTGCCTTTTCCTTCTTTTAGTTGATTATATGCTTCGTTGTAACTCTTTTGAGCTTTATCTAAATAGACTCCTACAATATTTAGATTGTCTACAAATCCAACAAACTTATCATAAAGAGCTGCGCCACGTTCGGCTATTTGTTGCGCATTACGATTTTGGTACTCTCGCTTCCATAAATCGGCAATAAGCTTTAGCGAAGCGATAAGGTTTGTGGGGCTAATCAACAATATTCTTTTGTTATAAGCATAATGCCATAGTTCTTGGTCGTATTGCATAGCCAGAAGATAGGCAGGTTCGTTGGGAATAAACATCATAACAAAGTCGAGACTTGCAGCAAAGTCTTGATAATTCTTTCGGCTAAGTTCGTCGATATGTCGTTTTACCGACTTGATATGATTGATGATTTCATCTTTTTGTATATTGATTTCGTCAGTTGCTATATATCGAGAGTAAGCAGTTAACGATACCTTTGAGTCTATAATTACTTTGCGATTGTCGGGATAAGAAACAATAACGTCGGGTTGCATTTTGTTTCCGTCGCTATTCTTAAGGTAATTGCCATTGCCGTCTTTGAGATACTCCTGAGTAAAGTATTCTCGATCTTTAACTAATCCCGACTTTTCTAATATGTTTTCAAGAATCATTTGTCCCCAATCACCTTGTGTTTTAGAATTTCCTTGAAGAGCTTTTGTTAAGTTATTGGCTTCTTCGCTCACTCTCTGATTAAGACTTACCAAGCGTTCAACCTCTTTGCCGAGTGAGAAGCGTTCTTTCGATTCTTTATCGTACACCTCTTCAACTTTCTTTTTGAATCCTTCTATATTTTCGCCCAAAGGTTTAAGAATGTCGTTAAGATTATCTTTGTTTAGCTGAGTAAATTTATTAGATTTCTCTTCGAGAATCTTATTTGCAATAACTTCAAACTCAAGATTGAGCTGTTTCCTTACCGTTTCGAGCTCTTCTTTTTGGTAATTTAGTTTCGAGTTAAGAAGTTTGTTTTCTGTTTGATGTTCAATAATCGCTGTTTTTGTTGAACTAAGTTCTTCCGTAGTTTGTTTAAGTTGTTTCTTTAGATTGTCGTTTTCCTTTCTAAAGAAAAAGAAAATAAGAATAGCAATTAAACTGCCAGTGATTAAACCTATTAAAAGAAATATAATATCTGTATTCATTGTTGGTAATATTATCCCACAAAAGTACAGAAAATTTGTGTAAGTTTGTAGGGTAATTAAAGCGAGCATCAATGTTATGGTATTAATATATTTTTCAGGAAATAAAACAAGTAGACTTAGATACATCGCCAAACATATATTTAATAATGTATTGGGGGTAGAGTTTGATGTTACTGATAATAAGAAGATATATTCGGAACATAAAGGTGTTTTGGTTAATTATTCCGATGAAAAAGAGTTGCCAGGCATACAAATCACACCGAACGGACTGTTGTCTGAAAGTAATGTTAGCAAACAAGCCGACTTGCATATCTCTAAATGGAAGGATATGTTTGTCTTTTTCGCTAACGATAAAGGATTGATTCCTTTTGATTTGTTTGCGGCTTCGTTTTATTTGTTGACCCTTTATGAGGAGCATTTCCCAGAGAAACTTGACGAACACGGGCGATTTCGTCATATAGAATCGTTGCTTTACAAAAACAATGTATTAGAAAAACCTATTGTCGACCGATGGGCTTACGCTCTTAAAGATGTGTTTGAACAACAAGGTTATGATGTCTCAGGTTTTAAGTTGAGGCAATTCAGAATGATTAATACTTTTGATATTGATCATCCGTTTTTATATCGCAACAAAGGACTTGTAAAGAATGTGGGTGGTGTGGTTAAAGACTTGCTAAAGAGGAATTTTGCAGCACTAAAAAGACGTGCTTTAGTGCAAGTTCATATTAAAGAAGACCCTTATTTTGAAGCCTTGAAAATGATTTGTGAAACCCATATGGGGCAAAATAAGCCTTATTACCTATTTGTTTTGCTGGGCGAAAGAGGAAAGTATGGAAGAACAACGCTTTATTCTGTAAAAAGATATTACGACTACATAAAAACCTTGAAGAACGTAACGATAGGTTTGCATCCTTCGTATAAAACGTTTCGTAATTTGGAACAGTTGATGAAGGAGAAAATAAAACTCGAAAAGATTTTAGGCTATAAAGTTGGGTCTTCTCGTCAGCACTTCTTAAGAATGCAAAGCCCCGAAACCTTTCAAGAATTAAATTTGGCAGGAATAAAAGAGGACTTTTCTTTAGCTTTTGCGCACGCTCCAGGCTTTAGGTCGGGAACGGCAATACCTTATAATTTCTATGATATAAGAAAAGATGAAGAAACGCAACTGTTTGTGCGACCAACTGTAATGATGGATTCAACATTGATAGTGCATCAAAAGCTTACTCCTCAACAAGGGTTTGCAAAGATAAGTCAATTGATAGAGGAATGTAAGAAGTCGGGGGGCGATTATCTTGGTTTATGGCACAACTCCAACCTTGCAGGCTCGAAAAAAGACAACCCTTGGATAGAAGTTTTTGAGAGTTTTGTATCGCAACTTTAACTCTATTTTACTATGTTTAACTGTTTGTATTTTTACTCAAACTGTGCATTTTAGTACATACACCAACTTTTTGCGCTAACTCAGTGTGTTTCGGGTCGAAACTCAGTGTCTTTTATAAAAAACAAAGTGAGTTTCTGTTCGGAAAATACAGAGATTTTTCTCTAACACACAGAGGTTTTCCCATTATAAAACACAAATGCCGCTTAGAAATAGTCCTAAGCGGCATTTGTGTTGTTTTGCTTATGCAAAGATACAATATAGAAAGACGTTTGTCAAGTGCTGGTTAACATTCGTTTGCAAACGTAAATGCTGAAATGTTGAGAGTAGGGAGATAATGCTTGTTCTAATTTTTCTCAATGAGGTACTTCCAAAAGCGTTTAGGCATATTTTGCCGTTGCAACCTAAGATTTTTTCGCTCATTGATAGTAACGGCTTTCAGATAATCTTTCCAAAGAGCTTGAAAGGCGCGTTCGTCTTCGTCTTGTTGTTCTTGGTTTAGCTTGCCAGATAGTATAGAAACAGGCAGCTTGTCGAAGTTTACGGTTTCTACAGAGTCGAGGTTGTAGTACAGACCGTAATTTCTTTTAGTATCGTAGATAATCCAAGGCTGGTCGGCGTATCGCTCCTTGAAAAAGTCGGAGCAAATAGGAAGAACGTTACATTTAGGATCCATAACGGCAAAGAATATTCCATCGGCAGTCTTTTGAAAACGAACAAATTGTTTAAGTCTGTTAGCTTCATTGCACACGGTTTTGTAAACTTTAGAAAGCCGAAGCACGTCATCGTCGGCGAAATTAAGTTCAATGCTTACTTTGTGTAAAAAACATTTCCTCATATAGTTGAATATATTTGTTTCCGTGTTGTCTATTTCCGACAAGAAACAAAAGTAAAGCATTTGCAGAGCCGACTTCGATAGCTTATTTCTTAATCCATTAAACACTCTGTTCGACCTATCGTCGGAAGTTGTTACTTGATGAAACTCGGAGAATAAAGGCAAATCAGCATCTTCGGCTAATACACAATCGGGAGTTTCTTTCCTTTCGAAACTATCGAATACGCAACAAAGTAACCCTTCAAACGATTTGTCGTAGATATAATACAGCATAAGACTTTAATCTTCAAAATTTATTTTTAGTTGTCGGTCGTCTTCTTTTTTGCGAGCAGGAAGAGTTAGTATTCGTCTTAGGTATTCGGGCTTAGCTTCTTGCACAGTAAAGTGAGATGCAAGTTCGTTGCAGGTAATAAAATATCTTGCACGCTTCATTACAACTCCCATTTTACGGAGATGTTCAGAGTTTAATCGTCCGTATCGGCGAGAAGATACAATTAGTTGAGCCGATTTGGTGCCTATGCCGGGTATTCTTAAAATCATTTCGTAATCGGCGGTATTAACATCAATGGGGAAAACGTGTGGGTTGCGTAAAGCCCACGATAACTTCGGATCTATTTCTAACTCAAGGTTAGGGTGAATGTCATTAACAATTTCATCAACCTTAAAGTGATAAAACCTCATTAGCCAATCAGCTTGGTATAATCTGTTTTCTCTAACCAAAGGAGGCGCACTCAAAGCAGGCAAACGAGTGTCGTATTTATTTATATGAATGTACCCCGAATAATATACCCGCTTCATAGCTGGGCGTTGATACATCGAATTAGCAAGATTAAGTATCTTTTTGTCGTTGTCGGCACTTGCACCAATAATCATCTGAGTGCTTTGTCCTGAAGGCGAAAACTTCGGAGCGTGTCTGTACTTTTGTTTATCTTCTTTACTCTGTAGAAATCCTTGTTGTATGTAGTGCATAGGTTTGTATACACTCTGATAGTCTTTTTCTGGCGCAATGATTTTCAGACTCTCTTCCGAAGGCATTTCAATATTACAACTTAAGCGGTCGGCATAAAGTCCTGCTTCCGTAATAAGTTCGCGGCTTGCTCCAGGTATACTCTTTAAATGAATATACCCATTGTATCTGTGAATATTTCTCAAATCTTTGGCAACCCTAACGAGTCGCTCCATCGTGTAGTCGGCATTTCTAACAACTCCAGAACTAAGAAACAGCCCTTCAATGTAGTTTCTTCTGTAAAACTCTATTGTTAGTTCTACGAGTTCAGAAACACTGAATGTGGCTCTGGGTATATCGTTGCTTCTTCTATTTATACAATACCCGCAATCGTACATACAATTATTGGTAAGCATAACTTTAAGGAGTGAAACGCATCGTCCATCTTCTGTAAAGCTATGACAAATACCCCAACCTTCGGCGGTGCCTAAGGCTTTCCCCTTGTTGCCTCTGCTTGTTCCGCTCGAAGCGCACGATACGTCGAACTTGGCAGCTTCTGCAAGAGTTTTTAGTTTGTCGAATATTTTTGGGTTCATTAATTGAAGTACTTATCTTTCGAGTAACAAAAGTAAGAGTTATAGATGATAAATTCAATAATTATTTCTATTTTTGTAGTTCTTAATTATGTTTGAGAAATATTGTAACTTAAAATATAAAACATGAAAGTCCTTATTGCAACAGAGAAACCTTTTGCGGCAGAAGCAGTAACAGGTATTAGTCGTGTGTTTGAGAAAGCAGGAATAGAAGTGTCTCTCCTTGAAAAGTACACAAGCAAAGAACAATTGTTAGATGCAGTTAAAGATGTAAATGCTATTATTATCCGTAGTGATATAATAGATGCCGAAGTATTGTCGGTCGCTAAAGAACTTAAAATTGTTGTAAGAGCAGGGGCTGGTTATGATAATGTAGATCTTGATGCTGCCACAGTTAATAATGTGGTTGTGATGAATACTCCAGGGCAAAACTCTAACGCTGTTGCAGAACTTGCTTTAGGAATGATGGTATATGCTGCTCGTAACTTCTACGATGGTACATCAGGAACAGAGCTTAAAGGTAAAAAATTAGGTATTCACGCTTATGGTAATGTAGGGCGCAATGTGGCTCGTATAGCTAAAGGTTTCGGAATGGAAATATATGCTTACGATGCTTTTTGTCCTAAAGAAGTTATAGAGGCTGACGGAGTGGTAGCTCTTTCTTCTGCCGACGAACTTTATACTACTTGTCAGTATGTTTCGTTGCATATCCCAGCAACAGCAGAAACAAAAAAATCTATTAATTACGAATTGTTGAACAAGATGCCTAAGAAAGGTGTTTTGATAAACACTGCCCGTAAAGAGGTTATAAACGAGGAAGAGTTGGTTAAACTTATGGAAGAGCGTCAAGACTTCAAGTATCTTACAGATATACCACCGGCAAATATAGAAGAAATGAAAGAGAAATTTGCTAAAAGATTCTTCTCTACTCCTAAAAAGATGGGAGCGCAAACCGCTGAGGCAAATAATAATGCAGGTATTGCAGCCGCAAATCAGATAGTAGATTACTTGATTAACGGTAATACAAAATTCAAAGTAAATTAATTTAATTATATAATTATGCGTAAAACAACAATCGCGTTGATGTGCTGCTTGTTAGCAATGAATATGTTTGCAGGGCATCCACAACTGAAAGGTTTCCGTTATGGAAACGACTCGGCTCCAAAAGGAACGGAGTGGGAGTCTCCTGAAGAGTTAGCTCTTAACAAAGAGCAACCACGTGCTTATTTCTTTTCTTTTCAAGATACAGAAAGTGCTCGTAAGGTATTGCCTGAAAACAGTAAGTACTGGAAGTCGTTAGATGGTACTTGGAAGTTTAATTGGGTGCCAACTCCTGATAAACGTCCTGTAGACTTTTACAAAACAGATTATAACGTTTCTAATTGGGACGATATAACTGTGCCTTCAAACTGGAATGTTTATGGTATTCAAAAAGATGGTACTCTTAAATATGGTGTGCCTATTTATGTAAATCAACCTGTAATCTTCCAACACAAAGTAGCTGTTGACGACTGGAAGGGTGGCGTTATGCGTACTCCTCCAACTCATTGGACAACATACGAACATCGTAATGAAGTTGGTTCTTATCGTCGCGACTTTGAAGTTCCTCAAGATTGGAACGGTAGAGAAGTATTTCTTAGCTTCGATGGAGTTGACTCTTTCTTCTACCTTTGGGTAAACGGAAAGTATGTTGGTTTCTCTAAAAACTCAAGAAATGCTGCAACTTTTGATATTACTTCTTATTTAGTAAAGGGTAAAAATACTTTAGCAGTGGAAGTTTATCGTAACTCAGATGGTTCTTTCCTTGAAGCTCAAGATATGTTCCGCTTACCAGGTATCTTCCGTACAGTAGCTTTGTACTCTACTCCAAAAGTGCAAATAAGAAACTTAATCGCAATTCCTAACTTAGATGCAAACTACACTAATGGTTCTTTGAAAATCAAGGCAGATATTCGTAATCTTGATAAGAAATCTGTAAAAGATTACAAGATTGTTTATAGCCTTTACAAAAACAAATTGTATTCAGACGAAAACGAATTGGTTTCGGGAGCTACAGCAACTGCTTTGGTTGGGAAGGTAGAGTCTAAATCAATGGTTGAGGCTACAGAAGCTGCTATTCTTTTGGATAATCCTAATAAATGGTCGGCAGAACAACCTTATCGTTATACTTTAGTTGCAGAATTAAAAGATAAGAAAGATAAAGTAATCGAAACGGTTTCTACTATTGTTGGTTTCCGCAAGGTGGAGATTAAAGATACTCCAGCTTCTGAAGATGAATTTGGTATAGCTGGTCGCTACTATTATATCAATGGTAAAACAGTTAAGACTAAAGGAGTTAATCGTCACGAAACAAACCCAGAGGTTGGTCACGCTATAACTCGTGAAATGATGAAGCAAGAAGTTATGTTGATGCAACAAGGTAATATCAATCACGTTCGTAACTCTCACTATCCTCCTTCTCCTTATTGGTATTATCTCTGTGATAAATATGGTATCTACCTTGAAGATGAGGCTAATATAGAATCGCACGAATATTATTATGGTGACGCTTCTCTTTCTCACCCTAAAGAATGGGAGAATGCTCACGTTGCTCGTGTATTAGAAATGACTTATGCTACAATAAATAATCCTTCGGTTGTTATTTGGTCGTTAGGGAATGAGGCTGGTCCTGGAGAAAACTTCGTAACTGCTTATAACGAACTTAAGAAAGTAGATACTTCTCGTCCTGTACAATACGAAAGAAATAACAGTATAGTAGATATGGGTTCAAACCAATATCCTTCTATCGGTTATACTAAATCTTTGGTGTCGGGAGAGGCTCGCGCTAAATATCCTTTCCATATTTCAGAGTATGCTCACTCTATGGGTAATGCAGTTGGTAATCTTATCGACTACTGGGACGCTATCGAGTCTACTAACTTCGTAATGGGTGGTGCTATCTGGGATTGGGTAGATCAAGCTATATATTACTACGATAAAGAAACAAAAGATAAATTCCTTGCTTATGGTGGAGACTTTGGCGATACTCCTCACGACGGACAGTTCGTTATGAATGGTGTTATGTTTGCTGATTTGGAACCAAAGCCACAATACTACGAAGTTAAGAAGGTTTATCAGAATATAGGAGTTAAAGCTATTGATATTCCTAACGGAATTTTTGAAGTGTTTAATAAAAACTATTTCATCGACCTTTCGGGTTACGATGTAGTGTGGTCGTTGTACGAAAACGGACAAAAAGTTCAGTCGGGAGATGTAAAACTTCTTAATACTCCTGCTCGCAAACGTTCGCAAATAACAGTTCCTTATAAATACAATCAGTTAAAAGCTGAGGCTGAATATTTTGTAAAAGTTCAATTCAAACTTAATAGCGATAAACCTTGGGCTAAGAAAGGTTTCGTACAAGCAGAAGAGCAAATTCTTGTTAAAGAAGCAACTGCTGTTAAGCCTTTGATTTCTGAAGTTGCTGGAACTGGAGAACTTCAATACTTAGATAATGCAGGCGATATTAAAGCGGTTAAAGGTAATGGCTTTGAAGTGAAATTCGATATGGCTAAAGGTACTATCTATAGCTTTAATTATAATGGTAAAACTATAATAGCAGAAGGTGATGGTCCTACTTTAGATGCTTATCGTGCTTATATAAATAACGATAACTGGTTTAATCAAGAGTGGTTCCGTAATGGATTACATAACTTACAACACAAAGCTATCTATTCTAATGTAGATAAAAGTAAAAAAGGATCTATTACTTTTACATTCACCGTAGAATCGCAAGCTCCTAACAAAGCTCGTATGCACGGAGGTAACAATTCGGCTATTTACCGCTTTGAAGAACTTGAAGACAAGTGTGAATTCAAATTTGTAACTAATCAAACATTTACTGTTTATCCTGATGGTTCTATAGAATTCAAAGCTGCTGTAGCGTCTAATAATCCTAAAGTTACATTGCCTCGTTTGGGTTATACAGTAAAACTTCCTAAAGATTATAACGATTTTACTTACTATGGACGTGGTCCTATAGAAAACTATAACGACCGTAAAACAGGTCAGTTTGTAGAAGTGTACAATAGTGCAGTGAAAAGTCAGTACGTAAACTATCCTCGTCCTCAAGAGATGGGTAATCACGAAGAAGTGCGTTGGGCGGTTTTAGGAACTGCTCCTCAAACTGGAGTAATGTTTATTCCTTCTGAAACAATGTCGGTGCAAGCATTGCCTTATTCGGCTGCTGATTTGTTCCAAGCTACTCACCCTTACAAATTACCTAAGGTAGAGAAGACTTACTTATTCTTAGGAACTGTAACCGGACTTGGAGGTAATAGTTGTGGACAAGGTGGTCCTTTAACTCCAGATAGAGTTTTTGCTACTCAGCATTCAATGGGATTCATTATCCGTCCATCTGTTAGTGACTTAACAAAAGATTCTAATGTTCGTTTTACCGACAATAAACCATTTATGCCTATAGTGGTAACTCGCAATGCGGCAGGTTATGTAAATATATCTTCGGGAGAGAACGATGGTATTGTTTATTACAAAACAAACACGATGTCGGCTAAGAGCAAGCCAATAGAATATAAAGAAAGAATAAACTACAGAGATGGTGGTACTATTACAGCTTGGTATAAAGATTTCCCAGAAGTAAAAGTTGCAGAAACTTTCGAGAAGGTAGAGTTTGTTCCTGCAGAAGTTATCTATGCAAGTAGCCAAGAGTTCGGTTCTGGTAATGCAGATCACTTAGTAGATGGCGACCCAAATACTATTTGGCACTCTATGTATTCTGTTACTGTAGCTCAGCACCCTCACTGGGTAGACTTCGATATGGGAGAAGTTAAGAATATCAAAGGGTTTACTTGGCAACCTCGTCCAGGTGGAGGAAACGGAGATGTTAAAGATTATACTATTCACGTAAGTCTTGACGGTAAAGAATGGGGAGAGCCTATTCATACAGGAGCTTTTGACAAAAGAGCAACTCAAAAAAGAGTAGAATTTAACAAACCTGTAAAAGCTCGCTATTTCCGTTTTACTGCATTGAGCGAACAACGTGGACAGGATTTTGCAACTGGTGCAGAAATGACTATTCTTGAAGATAACTAATATTCTTGAAAGCTAAGATTTGAATTGCGCTCGGCGTAATACATAAATTTATAAGAGGGAGGTGCTTGCACTTCCCTCTTTTTTGCTGTATTTTTCTCCTTAAAATGCAAAGCTTCACTTAGGGTCTTCTCTCTACTAAGAGACCCCTCGTGTCTCTACTAAGAGAGGCGATGTCTCTCTACTAAGAACGACGGGGTGGTTCTACTAAGAGAGATTAGGCGGTTCTATAAAGAGCGGCATCGGGTCTCTACTAAGAAACACCTCGCCTATCTACTAAGAGAGAGGAGGGGTATCTACTAAGAGCGACAGGGGGTATCTACTAAGAAGCTGCTCGCCTATTTAGTAACAAAGACAAGGGAGGCTCTAAAGATAGATAAGTGCTGTATAATAAGATAGGTAAGAAGGCTCTACGGGCTTTCTGTCTTTAGTTTGCTAAGTTTTCCCTCTGATGTAATGTTTTTTTTTATTAAAAAATGGATATATATTTTGTTTATTCAGAAAATAATTATAATTTTGCAACGCATTTGAGAGAAATGCTAAAATATTCTTCCTTAGCTCAGTTGGTTAGAGCATCTGACTGTTAATCAGAGGGTCCTTGGTTCAAGTCCAAGAGGGAGAGCAAAAAGAGAGGTTTGTAAGTTGCTTACAAACCTCTCTTTTTTGTATCGTATATTATTTAGTTGTAAAGCCAAAAAATAAAACTACACTTAACGAAACATTTCCAGCATTTGTCGAGCTGCAGCAAACGAACTTATTTCGGAGTTTAGCACCTGTTTTTCTTTTTGCTCTAAAGCTTGTTTAATTTCGGGAGAGTTATAAAAACGATTCATCAACTGTTCGTTGATGGTTTCGTACATCCAAAATTTCGATTGAGAGTTTCTTCTATACTCGAAATATCCGTTTGCTTTAACAAAGGCTATATATTCGTAAATCATATCCCAGACTTCGCTTATCCCCAATTTGTAATATCCCGAGTAAGTTAATACTTTGGGCGACCAACCCGAGTCGGGTAGAGGGAAAAGGTGTAGCGCATTTCTGAATTGAGCAGCTGCAAGATTAGCTTTGTCAATGTTATTGCCATCGGCTTTGTTTACAACAATTCCGTCTGCCATTTCCATAATTCCACGTTTAATGCCTTGTAGCTCGTCGCCTGTGCCAGCTAATTGAATAAGCAGAAAGAAATCTACCATAGAGTGAACTGCTGTTTCTGATTGTCCAACACCTACAGTTTCTACAAACACGGTATCGAAACCAGCAGCTTCGCAAAGTATTATAGTTTCTCTTGTTTTACGGGCTACACCGCCTAACGAACCAGCCGAAGGGGAGGGGCGTATAAATACATTAGGCTCTTTAGAGATATCTTCCATACGAGTTTTGTCTCCAAGTATACTCCCTTTAGAACGTTCGCTGCTTGGGTCAATGGCTAATACGGCAAGTTTTTTTTGTCTTTCGTTTACTAAGTGCATACCGAAAGCATCGATAGAAGTACTTTTTCCTGCGCCGGGAACACCCGTAATGCCTATTCTTACCGAGTTGCCAGAGTAAGGTAAGCACTTTTCGATAATTTCTTGAGCTATTGTTTGATGTTCAGAAATCTGGCTTTCGAGCATTGTAACCGCCTGACTAAGAACTGTTATATTCCCCTTTAATATTTGTTCTGTATATTCGGCAGGAGAATAGTTTTGTTTCTTTTTCCTTTTTTGCATATAAGGGTTTACAGTAGGCGGAGAGCTTACTCCTTCGTTTACCGTAAGTCCTTTATATTGAGGGTCGTTCTCAGGGTGTTCGAGCTGATTAGCCATTATTTAGAAACTATTATGTTTATTTCTGTAACAGGATTTTTTATATCGTCGGAAAGAATGTATACCTTAGAAGTCGCATTCGCATTTTTCATTTTATTAGAAGGATAGTTCATCTTTATGTCTGCTATCTCTCCTGGTTTAATAACTAACTTCGATTGCGAGAAAGTAATGTCTTTGTTGTTACTTTGAATAGCTTTTATATTCAAATCAGACTTTCCAGAGTTAGCTAACTTAATCGAAACCAAATTTACTTTATCAGAAAAAGTAAATTCCCTTTTATTGGTGTTAAGTTTCGGGCTTTTAGCTTTCTGTTCGTCAGTTGCGTTATCGAAATTTTCCTTTACAAATCCTTTATATGTTATAGCGTCTTTCCCTTTGTAATTTGTGTTTTTACCAAAAGGGATAGTTCCGTTTACTATTCCTAACTCTTTGTATTCCGAAGTATTGAAAGTGATATAAACATTGCTCTCTTTTTTGGGAGGTAAAGAAGTTGGCGTTACCGTAATGTAAGGAGGTAAAACTAAGTAATCAGTGATTTCTGTTTCCGAATCGTTATAAAGTTTTATCGTTTTAACCTTGTTGCCTCCTAAATCTATTTGGCTGAAGTCTAAGGCTGGCATTTCTTTAAGTCTTAGATTGCCTATAACAACGGGGAAAACAGAAACATAATCTACGTCTTCAGTAACTACATTTGCCTTTATCGTTAAGATTTTAAGGTCTGACGATAAGTTTGTTTTTACTTTTATAGACTTAGAAACATTCCCTTTGTATCCTGCAGGAAAGAAACTTACAGATATAACTCCAGATGCGCCAGGTTCTATCGGGCTTTTAGTGTAATTAGGAGTTGTACAACCGCAGGTTGTGTTTACATTGTTTATCACTAATGGTTCTTTACTGTTGTTGGTGATAGTAAAATCGTGAGTAACTATACCACCATTGGCACTTATAGTGCCGAAATCGTGAGTTGTTTCACTAAAACTGAATTTAGCATTTTGTGCATTAATTAAGCTTATGCTAAACAAAATCAAAAGAGTAGTTAAACTAATACGAGATTTCATATCTATTTAATGTTTTATTAAACCGCAAAGTTAAAGAATAAAAAGTGAAAAATAGAAAAAAGTTATCTTATTGTTCGTTAAGAACTTCAGCTACATTAATTATATAATCACCTATCTTTTCGTATTCGTTTATCATATCCATATAAGTAACGCTTGCCTGATAGTCGTAATCTTGCTCTTTTACTCCTTCTATATTTTGTTGTTTAATTTGATTTCTAAAATTATTTATCTCATTTTCTATATTTTTAGAACGATTGTATTCGTCTTTACTCTGACGTTCGCCAAGTAATTCAAGCTGTTTCTTCATTGTTTGAAGTGCTTTTTCTGTAAGTCCCATCATAATTTCAATGTTTTCGTTCATTTGGGTAGTGTAAGTGGCCTTTACATCTTTCTTGCGCAATATTATTCGAGCTAAATTAAAGCACCCATCACTAATGCTTTCTATCTCAGAAATAATACGAAACATACTTTGAAGTTCTAATTTACTTGTTTTACTTAATCGCCCTGAGCCTACGTTTGTAAGATACGAAGCTATTTCAACTTCAAGTCGGTCGCTTATACTTTCATACTTTTCTATTCTACTGTATAGTTTTAAGAAATCATTCTCGTTGTCTTCTTTGTAAAGACTCCTAACCATACCAAGCATACGTTCTGTTCGTTCGTTATAAGCAATTATCTCTTTCTTTGCTTGAATTAGCGATAGCTCAGAAGTAGAAAGTAATCCTCCGGAAATATATCGTAAGTTAAACTCTTCGTCGTTTTCTTTTTGAGGAATAATAGCCGACACTATTCGAGCAATAAGATTGACGAACCAAACCATAATAAATGTATTTACAACATTAAATAATGTGTGGAATAGAGATAGCCCGTAAGTTGTTGCTGCCATATTTGTTGTTGGGTCGCCAATGCCAGTACTCGAAACCATTTTAGATATAAGACTTATCACAGGGTAGAAAACAACAAGCATCCATATTACACCAAAAACATTGAATGCGAGGTGAGCAAGAGCGGCACGTTTTGCCGATACATTTGCAGGTATAGCGGCAATATTAGCGGTTATAGTAGTTCCTATGTTTTCGCCTAATACCATAGCGGCTCCAAGTTCGAAAGGTATCCACCCTTTGGCACACATAATAAGTGTAATTGCCATTGTTGCACTCGATGATTGTACTATTACGGTAAGCAGTGTGCCTACTCCTAAAAATATAAGAACAGAGCCAAAGCCTAAATCGGTATACTGAGATAGGAACGATAATATTTCAGGATTACTTTGAAGGTCGGGTACTGAGTTTTTTAGCATCTCGAGTCCCATAAAAAGGAAAGCAAATCCCATAATAAACTCCCCGATGTATTTACGTTTACTGTTCGACGAAAACACAAAAGGTATAGCTATTGCCATTAAGGGTATTGCAAAGGCTGCTATATTAATCTGAAATCCTAAAAGAGAAATAATCCAAGCAGTAACCGTAGTACCAATGTTGGCACCCATTATTACTGATATCGATTGAGTTAAAGACAATAGTCCGGCATTAACAAAGCTAACAACCATTACAGTTGTAGCCGACGACGATTGTATTAAAGCGGTAATTAACAGACCAGAACAAACGCCCATAACACGATTTTTTGTCATCGCCGAAAGAATAGTTCGCATTTTATCGCCTGCTGCTTTTTGCAATCCTTCGCTCATTATCTTCATTCCGTATAGAAATAAACTAAGTGAGCCAATTAGTGTCAGAAAATCAAAAAAAGAATAGTTCATCGTTTCTAAGAGATAAATGTTTATATATTGTTTCATTATAAAGAACACGGTAAAATGGTTTTTGTTTATCTCGACAATAATATTTATCAGTCGTTATTAATTTATTACCTTTGTGTCGGATTAAAAAATAAACTAACAATGATCATACAAGACAATTATTCTCTTCAACAGCACAATACATTCAACTTAGACATAAAAACTCGTTGGTTTGTTCAGTATGATTCGGAAGAAGAATTAAAACGTTTGTTAAGCGACGAATATTTCTTTTCTCAATCGTTTTGGCACATAGGGCAAGGGAGTAATCTCTTATTTCTTGACGACTTTAATGGTGTTATAGTTCACTCAGGTATTAAAGGAATAGAAAAAATAAAAGAAGACGATGATAGTGTGTGGCTAAAAGTAGGAGCTGCTGAGGTATTTGATTCTTTTGTTAGTTATTGTGTCGATAATGGTTGGGGTGGAATAGAAAACCTTTCGCTTATTCCAGGAGAAGTAGGAGCGAGTGCTTTTCAGAATATAGGAGCTTACGGTGTTGAGGCTGCCGATTGTATAGAAGAAGTTCATACTTTTTGCCTTAAGTCGGGCGAAAAGAAAATATTTTTGAAAGAAGAATGTAATTACTCTTATCGTAATAGTTTCTTCAAAGAAGATGCTAATAGAGGTTTGTATTATATTACTTACGTTGTTTATAGGTTGCACAAAACGCCAAACTATAAACTTGATTATGGAAATGTGAGACAAAGATTAGAAGGGAAAGAAATTAATCTTAAAAATATTCGACAAGCGGTTATAGATATAAGAAAAGAAAAACTTCCCGACCATAAGGTTTGGGGTAATGCGGGTAGCTTTTTTACTAATCCTTATGTGTCAAACGAAAAGCTTAAAGAATTGCAAGCCCTTTATACAGATATGCCATTCTATACATACAATAAAGATTCTGTGAAAATACCTGCTGCGTGGCTTATAGAGCAATGTGGACTTAAAGGCTTGGAGTATGGAGGTGCTGCTATTTACGAAAAACAACCTTTGGTTATAATAAATAAGAATAATGCTACAGGCAATGATATAGCTCTTTTGGCAGAAGAGGTAAGAACTGCTGTTATAAATAAGTTTGGGATAGAGCTTATGCCCGAAGTAAATTATATATAATAAAGCATAATAATAGAGGTATTTAAAGATGAGATTAAGATTTCTTGGTACTGGCACTTCAACAGGTAACCCTGAGATAGGTTGTACCTGTGAAGTTTGTACTTCAAAAGATAAAAAAGACACAAGATTTAGGTCTTCTTCGTTGTTAGAAATAAATGATAAACAAATACTAATAGATTGTGGTCCCGACTTTCGTATGCAAATGTTAGAGGCTATACCTTCTTTTTCATACAAAGAACTTAGTGGTGTTATATTAACTCACGAACACTACGACCACGTAGGAGGATTAGACGATCTTCGAGCTTATTGTAGGTTTGGTGCAGCAGTAAATGTTTATGCTGAACAATGTGTTATAGAGGCAATACAAACACGAATGCCTTATGTATTTAAAGAAAATAAATATCCGGGAGTGCCTAATTTGGTGATGAATGAAGTTAAGCCAGATCAACCTTTTTGTATTGAAGGAATAGAAATACAGCCTATTAGGTTAATGCACGGACAGTTGCCTATTCTGGGGTATCGTATAGGAAACTTAGCCTATCTTACCGATTTGAAAACTATACCCGAACAAGAATACACTAAACTACAGAATTTAGACGTTCTTATAATAAACGCACTTAGGGCAAAAGACCATCTATCGCACGAGAACATAGAAGAGGCTTTGGAGAATATAGAGAAGATAAAACCTTCTAAAGCATATTTTATCCATATGACTCATACTTTCGGCTTGCACGAAGAGATGCAAAAAACTTTACCTGAGAATGTGTTTATTGCTTACGATGGATTGGAAATTTATGTATAATCGTTTTGTAACATTATTATCTAAAGAATTAAGAATGCACCTTTATTCATTAACGGGTGTTATTTTTATGTTACTATTCCTCATTGTGTCTGGTTGTTTGCTCTGGGTAGTTCCTGGAGCTTATAATATAATAGATGCGGGCTATTCTACAATGTCTCCCTTTTTTGCGATAGCTCCAATATTGCTGTTGTTTCTTATTCCTGCACTCTCGATGCGTTCTATAGCAGAAGAAAAGAAAATGCAAACCATTCTACTGTTACGAAGCCGACCTGTTAGTTTTAATGTTGTAGTGTTGTCTAAAATGGCCGCAATATTTATAGTGTCTCTTTTAACGTTGCTTCCATCGGTAATCTACGTTTTGTTTATCTATTATAATGGAAGTCCTATGGGGAATTTAGATGTTGGAGCTGTCGTTGCTTCTTACATTGGATTGCTATTCTTAATAATAGCGTTTATAAGTTTGTCGGTATTTGCATCTTCGCTTACATCTAATCAGGTTGTAGCTCTTATCTTAGGAATGCTTTTATGCGCTTTTTTCTTTTATGGTTTCGAGTTGTTGTCTTTAGAAAACTTTGGAATCTTATATTATTACAACTCCATACAAAGAGGTTTGATAGAAGTTTCGGGTTTGCTATATTTTTCATTTATAGCAATCTTATTCTATGTGCTTACAATTAAAGTATTGGGAGAGAAAATTGGGTTGAAAAGATTTGTAGTTATCATAGTTTCGCTATGCCTTGTTGTAGGTTTAACATATAATATATCTGTAGACCTGACTAAAGATAATCGTTACTCGTTAGATAAGGTAACCAAAGAAGTTTATAATAATACAGATTCTCCTATAGAGATAGAAGTTTATTTGTCGGGTAGTCTTAATTCTGGCTTTAAGCGTTTGCAAGAGTCGGTATTGTTTCTATTGAGTAATTTGGATAAAAGAACTTCAGCATCAGTTGTTTATTCTGTTGTTGACCCGTATAAACGAGGTAAAGATTTTATTGAAAATTTGAACAAAGAAGGAGTAGCGGGTGTGGCTGTAAACGAAAAGCTCTCTAACGGACGTATCTCTCAGAATATAATATATCCTTATGCTCTGTTAAAGTATAAAGAAGAAAGCATTATTATACCTTTATTAGTTAATCAGTCGGGGTATTCGGGCGAAGAAAACTTAAACTCGTCAATAGAAATGCTTGAATATAAGTTTACATATTCTGTAGATTTACTTTCAAGAAACGAAACAAAGAAAATAGCTATTCTTGACGGACATAGCGAATTGTCGAATAACGCAATAAGCGAAGCTCTTAATCTACTAAGTTACGAATATGAAATTAGTAGAGTAGTGATTAATGATAATCCTGAGAGCTTAAATGATTACGACTTAGTAATAATGGCAGGCTCTCGCACTGCTTTCTCAGAAGAACATAAATTTGTATTAGATCAATACCTTATGCAAGGAGGTAAATTACTTTGCTTTATTAATGGTGTTAAACTTTATGCGTATCAAGATTTAATAGAGAAAGGGGAAACTACGAGTATGATGAACGACTTAAATATCAACGATATATTGTTTAACTATGGTATAAGAATAAATCCAGTAATACTAAAAGATGCTAATTGTTTGAATATTCCGCTTCCTACAGAAACAGAGTCAGGCGAGATAGAATATGTGTCTCGTGCTTGGTATTACTCTCCATTGTTAGTGCCTAATAACAATTCAGAAATTACTAAAGGACTTTCTTTTGTTAAAACCTCTTTTGCAAGTACAATTTCATTGGTTGGAGATAGCAATAATAATAAAACTGTATTGTTAAGTTCTTCATCTAAAGCTAATGAGGTTTCGGTGCCTGCTATTGTAAGTTTGCAAGAGGCTGACTTTGATATAAATGCAACTAACTTTAATAAAGCTAATTTGCCTGTTGCTGTATTGCTGGAAGCTCCCTTTACTTCTGCTTTTACTAACAGAACTCAATATTACAAAGATAATTATGAATTTAAGGAACGAAGCGATTCAGGCAAGATGATAGTTGTAGCCTCCGAAGAGGTTATTATGAATCCTTTGGGTTACGATAGATATTCTCAAACTCAGTTTGCAAATCAAGATTTCATTCTTAATGTTGTAGATTACTTAACAGATTCCAAAGGCTTATCTTCTTTGAAGAATAAATCACTTGGAATGCAACTATTAGATAAGAAGAAGCTTTCGCAAAATAGAAATAATATTATCTTTTATAATGTAGTATTGCCGCCTCTTCTTATCTTAATTCTTTCTGCTGTTATGATGTTTCGCAGAAAGAGAAAATGAAATTTTAAGCTTTCTTTGGTCTGAGGAATATAAGTTGTATGCAGACTACAACAAAGACCAAGACTCCCATCATTGCGAAGTCGGTTCCGAGAGTGCCACTGTCGGTCGACTTGCCAAGTAGGTTTGTTATGAATGCTCCGGCGAATACCCCAGTCATATTCATAAGGCCGTAAACGGTTGCTCGTTGTTGTGGCGATACAAACTGACAAAGTATAGGCATATTATTAGCATCAAACATACCAAATCCGAATCCAAAACATAAAGCCCCTCCTATAACCATAGCGAAACTATCTCCAACTCCAAGCATTAAGAGAGAAGGAATAGTTAGAGATAAGCCTATTGCTCCCGTATAAATCCGTCCTCTTATATTGCGTTGTATCCATTTGTCACTTAAAATACCTCCAAATATTACACCAACAAAAGATGATACAGCTATTGTGATGGTAGACATAGGTCCTGCTTGTGCCATATCTATAGAAAGATTTTCAGAGAATAGGGTGGGAAGCCAGTTCTTGGTAGCCCAGCCAGGTAGACTTGGAGTTGCGAAGTAAAGCAAGATTACCCAAAACCAGATATTTGTAGCAAGCATTGCCAGACCTTTGAATAATGGTATCTTGGCTTCTTTAGGCTTAATGCTTTCAGGAGCTTTGTGTTCTTGTTTTTTATCTTTTAGAAATAGAATAAGAATTAAAGAGTATGCTATACCTATTATACCAAACCAATGAAAAGTATTTTCCCAAGAGTGAGTTTGCGCTATTGTTGCGCCGAATCCACCTATTGCCTGACCAGTATAAAGCCCTGTCATGTGAATACCTACCGCAAGAGAGCGAGTTTTGTCGGAGTGATAATCTGCGATAAGCGATAAACCTGCTGGGATATACAAGGCTTCGCTTACTCCCATAAGTGCGCGTAGTATGTATAGTTGATTAAAACTTGTTGAATAACCCATAAGTAAGGTTACCGACGACCAAACAAAGAGACTCCCAACTATTAGCCATTTGCGATTTATTCTATCGGCAATTATTCCAGCAACAGGACTCATTAAGCCATATATCCACAGAAAGATAGCCATTAGTCGTCCGAAGTTGGCAGCCGACTCAAGCTCTACAATGTCTATCATCATAGAGTCTCGCATAGTAGATAGCATTTGTCTATCCATATAGTTCAATAGGGCTACTACCCAAAGTAATCCTACTACCACCCAAGGGTAGTGTTTAGAGTTTTTCATGGTTTATTATCTTTAGTTTTATCCGTTAGTTAATGCAACGAATAAAAGATTGTTATTTAATGACATTCTTATTTAGTAATGTCAATATTGTGTTTTCCTAATTCTTGATTTCTAATTCGTAAGTCTCGCTTGACCTTACGCCTGGTTTAAGTTCGCCGCACACGATATAAACTTTATTGTTATTAATTGTTACGCCAGCACCAGCACGAGCAGCTTCAGAGTACTCACCTAAAGACTGCCAAGTTTTTGTTTTAGGGTTAAAAGTTAGTAAATCGTTACGAAACTTATACCACCCTATGTTTTGTGTCATATATTCTTTACCTGCCTGTTTTAGTTCGGCGTGAAGCTTTGAGTTTCCTTCTTTCTCGGCTTCTTGTGTGCGTTTAATTCTTTTTAGAGCCGAATCAAATCGGTTGTAATCAACACCACCCACAAACAAAATGCAGTCGGGTGTTATATTTATTGCACTTGCTCCTATAAAAGTAACAGGTTTGCCGTTGTGTAAAGATATGTAAGCATACTTCTCCCATTGCTTTTTGCTGAAATTGAAACGTAATACATCAGTAAAAGCTTCTGCTGCCTGTTCGTTATAGCCACCAGCCATATAAAGACTTCCGTTGTTTGTAAACACTACAGGCTGTTGACGTTCGCTAATGTCAGCCTCTATGGTTTGCCAACCACTTTCTATATTGTCAAGATTTAGAGAGAAAACACTACCGCTGTGTTCGCTCGACAATTTTCCGCCACTAATATACACTATATTATTGATAACACAACCTCCTCCGTTAAATAATTTTACAGGAAGAGAAGGTAGGTTTGTTATTTTAATGTCATTTTTATCTGTGTCGAAGTCTACTAACCAAGCTTTGTCAAGAGCTGATTTAGCATCTTGTCCTCCTACACATACAATACCTTTGGAGGTATTTACAGATATTCCATAGGCAATTTCCGTAGGGAATGATTTGCATTTGTTCCACTTAGTGTCGGTAGTAGACAAGTCGAGAGAGTATACATTTTTGTACAGTTTTTTGCTTCCTCCTTCGTGAGGCGGTTTGTCTGGAAAGTTGCACCCTCCAATTACGATTAAATTGTTTTTTACTACTCCTGCAAAAGGAGCTGAAACTCCACCTTCTATTGGATAGTTAGGTAATGATACTTTAGATGTTGTTTTTGTTTGATTCATATTAGTTTGGAATGTTGATGTTGGTAAATTAGCATTGTTTACAAGATTAGCATTGGTAGATGGCAGCCAAGCATATCTAACATATTTAGGATTTTGTACTTTGTCGGAGCGAAGAACTATTTCATTGCCCATAACCGAAGCTTGAGCGGGGTAGTAAATATCTTTTGTGTCTGCAATCTCGAAACCTACAATTTCTTTATTGTCGGCTGCTCTTAATCCGTTGGTGTAATTGAACGAAATATAAGCCGAGCCGTTGCTTACACGCATAGATTTATATTCAGGTCCGGAAGGGATTATGTTTCCAAACCCATAATCGCGGTTAAGAGAACTTAGAGCAAGTCTTTCTCCTATAGGTTTTTTATGTCGAGGGTGAACGTCGTTAGGATTACCATAGTCGCTCGATACAACCATATAAGTATAAGGTATTTCATTGGCGTGTTGTCTTTGTAGGTCTCTGAACTCAGGCCACGAAGGACGGTTATGGCTCGATAGTTGTACGAAATGTATAGGTAATTCATTGTTGTTCCAATAAGTTCGCCAACTACTATTCATTAGTCTGAATAACTTATCGAAAGCCTCCATATTGTGAGCATTCGATTCTCCCTGATACCATATAGCACCTTTTATTTCATAATGATTGAGAGGAATAATGCCAGCTTCGAATAAATAACAAGGTTCGTAAGGGTGTCGTTGTGTCTGTTTTTCCGATAAAGCAATATTTTCTATAAGTCTGCCACGAACCCAAGGTTGTGCAAAGTCATTTTTAGAATAATTGTTTAGTATAGCCGGAAATTCTTCCTCTAAAGTGTATCTGTCTATCCAAGATTCGCAAGTAGAGCCACCTATGGCGTTATGTATAAGTCCTATAGTAACATCAAGACTGTCAGACAACATATTTCCGAAGTAATAAGCTATTGCCGACATCTCTTTCGCAGTAGAATAATCGCATACTTCCCACGAAGTATTATTGTAATACCCTAAACTATTAACCGTGTCTAATGCACTTACGCTCCATTTAATTGCGTTTGTTTCCCATCGAGGTTTCATATCGAAGAAACGAATGTTAGGATTATTCAAATCTTTCGGAATATCGGAGAAGTTAGCATCTTGCTTTAAGGTAAAAGCCATATTCGACTGTCCCGAACAAAGCCACACCTCGCCTATCGCCACATTGTTGTATGTAAATTGTTGTTTGCTTGTTGATATTTTAAGAGAAAGAGATTTTTTTGCTTCCATAGCAGGAAGGGTGATTTCCCATTTTCCATTACTTTTTGTACGAGTAGAATATGTATTCCCATTAATTGATACGCTAACCTTATCGTTGGCATCGGCGATACCTCTTATCGTTAAAGGTTTATTGCGTTGCAAAACCATATTGTCTGAATAAGTAATAGGAACTTGAAGTCCGCCGTAATCGCCGGTTATAGCACTATACACAGTTCTTGCTATAATGTTTGCCCCTTCTTTGTCGGGGTGAAGAGCATCTGGCAGCAGATCCGGGCGATTATAAAGTCCTTCTTCCAAGTCTATTAATTCAACATCTGCATAGTCGGCAACTTCTTCTATGTAAGTTTGAATTTCACGATGCCAATCTCTTGTTCCTGATATAAATCGAGAATGACGAAAAGTAATAGGCGTCATCTTGCATATCCAAACTTTTATTTTGGGATTCTTTTCCTTAAACGAATTTATAAGAGAAAGATAATCTTGAATGAAGTTGTCTTTATAATTAGGCCAATTGCGAGGGTCTGTGTCGTTAAGTCCGAGATGTATTATTACTATATCCGGATTAAAATCAAGAGCTTTCTGGTATTCAGGCTCTTTAGTATAAGGACGATGTCCGTTGTTTAATAGAGTAGCCCCGCTTTTGCCAAAGTTGCCAACAATATATTTGTCGCCAAGCATATCCTGAAGTTGTGCAGGATAACATACTTGTTCTCTGTTTTTCAATAAGTAACCAAATGTTACGCTGTTGCCAACGCAAGCAACACGTGTGTTTTCTTGAGCGAAAACACAAATGCATGATATTAAAAGTAAAAAAGTAGTAAGTGTTTTCATGTTTATTAGGTATGTAATTAGTTTGTATAGGGTTAGTCTTTGTTTGCTACATCTTTTTCGAGTATTTGTTTGCAAAGTATATGCGACTTAACCATCATTCTTGGTATATGAAAAGGACCCTTAAAAAGATTTCCCTTAGCATCTTGCGATACAGAACCGTCAAAGTGTAGATAACCATACCATTCTCCATATTCTTTGTCGGGGAAGTGAGAATAAGTATAGTCGCTTATCTGTTTGTGCATATCTAAGTACTTTTTGTTGCCAGTAGCAAGATAAGCATAAAGAGTAGCAATGATAGCCTCTGTTTGAGGCCACCAAAACTTCATATCGTGAGCATAATCCTGAGAGGGATAGCCTTTGCAATCTTTGAAGTTGCTTATCCCGCCATACTTAGAGTCCCAGCCCCACGACCACGACCAGTCGAGAATTGTGGTTGCCATATCAACGAGGGTTTTATCCCAGTTTCTATTTTTTGCTTCTTCCAGAATAAACCAAGCAGTTTCAATGCAATGACCAGGATTTATAGTTCGTCCCATACAAGTATCAATAAATTCTCCATTCGGTCCAACAGTTTCGAGCAGAGCTTTATATTCAGAATGCATAAAGTCGTTTTTAATTGATGCAATAGACTTCTCTATTTGCAAGTCTAAGGCATCATCATTGATTGCTGCTTTTATGCAGTTTGCAGTATTAATAAGAATCATTGTAATAGAATGTCCTTTACATTGCAAATTGTCGGTGTACTTAGGGGCGAGAATGCCGGGAGTTTCGATGAACGAAAGAATGTTTTTGAATAACTCCAAAGCTTTCTCTGCATAAGTTTTGTTGCCCGAAGCAATAGAATACTCCGCCATTGCTATAGCAGCGAAAGCTTCAGAGAATACATATCTGCGTTTGCGTAAAGGTTTCCCATCGGCAGTAACCTCAAAAAACATACGTCCATCTTTGTCGAAGCAATATTTCTCAATAAAGTCGATAGTGCTTTTAGATGCAGCGAGCCATTCGGTGTTTTTCTCTATATTATTATAGGTGTATGCGGCAATGTAAGCAAAACGTCCTTGAAACCAAACCGACTTAGTAGAGTCCATAAGATTGCCCTTACGATCTATACAAGTATATATTCCACCGTTGATGCGGTCGAGACCATACTTTAACCAGAAAGGCATTATGTTTGAGGTTATATCGTTGAAATATTTCTCACGCCATTGCAGTATGTATTCATTAGTATTCATAAAATTATTATTCTATCTTTACTTAAAACTTATTACATCTATCGAAGAAGTTTATAGCTTCGAGTTCTTTCTTCATATTAACTTCTTCTTCGTCTGTCATATTTTGATATGGAACACGATTTAGACCTAAATCTAAGCCTATAAGTTTCATAATTCTTTTACCGCCAACAATATTACCTCTGTAGTTGCATATTACATTAATAACATCTTGTGCAAAGTTTTGTAATTCGCGAGCCTTTTCTATGTCTCCGTTATTCCAAGCTTCTATTATTTGAGTAAGCATACGACCATTATAGTTTGTAGTGCCACCTATTCCTCCTTGTGCGCCACCCATAGCTAAAGAAGGAAGTATGGTTTCGTCTTGTCCGTGCAGCATATCAAATTTTCCATCTGCATACAACATACACTGATTGTATTCGTATAAACTTTCAAAAGTGTATTTTATACCGGCAAAGTTAGCAATTCTTCCGTCAACTGCTTTTAAGAAAGGTAGCATTGGTAAATAAACGCCATTAAGAGCAGGTATGTGATAGAAATAAAAAGGCAGATTAGGAGCTGCTTCTGCTATTGTTTCGCAATATTTCACCAACTCTTCAACTCTTGAAACTTTTGGGAATGGAGATGCCATAGCTCCTATACCCCAAGCACCAGCTTCTTGAGCGTGCTTAGCCAAACGTTTACTCATTTTAAGACAAGTGCTACCTACGTGTATTATAACTTTAAAACCTTCAGGAGCAACCTCTATCCATTTTTCGGCAAGTTTAATTCTTTCTTCTTCTGTTAGTGTGTAACCTTCGCCAGAAGAACCGTTTACGAATACACCTGTTAAGCCATTGTTTACTAATAATTGTGCATAATCGTTGATAATGTCGTAATTTACTTCGTTGTTTTTGTAAAACGGAGTAAAAGGAGCATTAATCAAACCTAATATTTTCTTCATATATATAATATATTTATATTGTGTTTGTTTTGAATTATGCCGCAAATATATAGTATTTAAGTTTAATATAAAAATAAAACAAAAGAAAAGTGTTGTTTTTGATAAGATATAAATGCTACATAAGATTGGGCGCTCTCGTTAAAGCTAAAATATGTTGTTGAAATATAGTGTAATTTTATCTCATATATATAATATATAAATAAAATATTATATCTTTGTGCCGTAATAAAGTATGTTTTTTTAACAAATTAATATCATGAAGAAAATAGTTCTTACGATTAGTGTAGTCTTATTGACGACTGCATTCGCATTTGCGCAAGTAGCTCCGGTAAAGTATGGTCCTACGCCTAATGAGCGACAAATGAAGTATTTACAAGAGCCAATGGCTGCATTTATTCATTTCGGTATGAATACTTTTGCGGGTAGCGATGGTATTGAGTGGGGGAATGACACTAAACGCCCTGCCTCTACATTTAATCCTACAAACGGAGAAGTCGATACCGATCAGTGGGTACGTCTTTTGCAAAAAGCAGGTTTTACACGTGTTATTATCACTCTTAAACATCACGATGGTTTTTGTACTTGGCCAACAAAAGTAACTGATTACAATATTTCTAAGAGTCCGTATTTAGATGGAAAGGGTGATTTAGCAAAACAGCTTTCCGAATCGTGCGATAAGTATGGTATGGATATGGGTATTTATCTTTCGCCTTGGGACGCTTGGGAGCCTTCTTATGGAGATGCAAGTGAGGGGGATTATAACGATTTCTATGATAATCAACTAAGAGAATTGCTTGGAGGCGAATATGGAAGATTAAATCCTGAAACAGGAAAACGAGAAATTATAGAAATATGGCTCGACGGTGCGACAGGAGCAGGCACTGCGCATCAAACTTACGATTTTACTCGCTATGTAAATACTGTAAGGGAATTACAGCCCAATTGTTTAACGTGGATGACGTTAGCTGCGGCTAAGAATTATTCTGGCGATGAGGCTAACTTCCCTGTCGATGCTTTTTGGGTTGGTAATGAAAAAGGATATGTAAACGATCCGGTGTGGGTGAAAGTTAATGTTAATGGCTCGTCGGTAAGTCAGTATAGTAACACCGGTAATTATATTAGTATTCCAGAGGCCGATGTTTCTATCAGACCAGGTTGGTTTTATCACTCGTCGCAAGATGGAAGCGTTAAGTCGTTAGATTATCTTATGCATAATATTTATATGCGTACCGTTGGTATGGGTATTCCTTTGTTGTTAAATGTTCCGCCTGCTCGCGATGGACGATTTCACGCAAATGATTCTATTGCTCTTGAGAAATTTGGTAATGCTATAGCTAAAACATTTGAAACTAATCTTCTTAATACTGATATGAATGTTTCGGCAACTGCAAATAGAGGAGCAGGTTTTGAAGTCTCTAATATTTTAGATAACGATTACGATACGTATTGGACAATGGCAGACGGACAAACAACCGGCTCAATAACCATCGACTTAGGCAAGGATACGGAGTTAGACGTTATTCGTTTTCAAGAATATCTTCCTTTGGGACAAAGAATTAGTAGTTGGAACTTAGAGGTGGAGGTTTATGGTGTTTGGCGTGAGTATGGTTCGGGAAAAACTGTTGGCTATCAACGTATGGTTAAAGGCGAAGTATTGCCAGTGCGTAAAATAAGATTAAGTATAACTTCTTCATTGGCAGTGCCTATTATTAGTGGTGTTCAGGCTTACCGTTCCGATGCTTCTGTTGCTAACTTAGGTCCTATTCCTGCAGGTTTAGGAAGTATAGATGCTACAGATATTCAATCGGTAGAAACTAAAAAAGTGTCGAAACTGAAGTTTGAAGTTCTTGAGATGCCTTCGGGTAACTGGCCAACTTTGGCTGAAATGAAGTTTTTTACAACAACAAACGGAGTAAGAACAGAGTTAGACCGTACGGGATTTACGGCAACAGCCACTTCAGAAGCCAAGAAAGCAGTAAACGGAGAGCCTGATTGTCTGGCTTCTAACACTATAGATGGTAATAATTCTACTATATGGCAGCCGGAGTGGAAGCCAAAAGTAGCTATGCCTCAGTCGTTGATGTACGATTTTGGCAAACAAGTAGATTTAACAGAGATAAGTTATCTGCAACGTCAGAGTACTCTTAATGATATTGCCTCTAAGTTTAATATTTATATTGCAGAAAATGCCGACGATGAATATACACTTTCTATAGCAGGAGGAACTTTTGTTGCCGGATTAAACAAGGCACAGTATGCGCCTGTGGCTACTGGTTGGGTAGTGATGCAAGATTATAGCGATTTGGGAAGTGCAATACAATCGACAACCGATAAAGCCGAAGCTAAATTTGATATAACAGAGGGTTGGTTTAGAATTATAGGAGCGAAATCTCCTTCTTCTGGTATAATGGAAGTTTGGATTGATGGTGTTAAAGAGGCAACGATAGACACTTATGCGTCTTCTCTTACTAAAGATGTGGCTTTGTATGAAAATACTTTGTCAAAAGCAGGAAATCATACCGTGTTAATAAAAGCTACCGGCGATAAAAACGAAAAGTCTTTAGACTCTAAAATTACTCTTCAAAAAGTAGTGCGCTTAGAAGATAATATAAAAGGTATGTTTGAGATAAATAAATCTTTTGTAGAAACAACAGAAGATGCCAAGGTGTTGAGTTTTGAAATACATAGGTTTGGAGATTTAAGCGAAACGGCATCTGTAACTTATATTACTTCGCCAGGAACAGGAGTGCACGGTAAAACATATACCGATAAGTCGGAAGTTGTAACCTTTGGGGTTGGTGAATCGAAGAAAATACTGACGGTAGAGATTTTGGAGAATGATTTGGCTGAAGGTAATAAAGATTTTTATATAGAACTTAACAACCCTGCCTCTCATTATGTATTAGGGTTTGTATCTGTGATGCGAGTGTTGGTTTACGATAACGATGGAGATGCAGGTAATCCGAACTTAGAGGGTTATTGCACCCCTGAGGGTACGCAGCATTCGGGCAAGAAGGCTTATTTAGAATCGGCATCAACCGAAGGAGCAAAGAAAGACTTGTTGTATGAAGCAACTAAATGTCCTGATAATGTGTACGTTAAATGTGCCGACAGTTATGTTGAGGCGGAACGAAACTCAACCTTTACTCTTAATCTGAAAGCTTTTGAAGCGGGCGAAAGGTCTACCTCGGTTGTGTATCAAGACTTTCGTTACAATAGAGCGTATATTTATGTAGATTGGAATGCCGACCTTGCTTTTGCGGATAATGAGAAAATAGCCGAATACGGGATAAAGCCGACAAATAATGTTTTGGGTAATTACGACGAAGTAATGGATATTTCGTTAGATATAACAGTACCCGAGTCAACCATATTGCAGAGCATTCCTATAAGAGTTTTGTATCATAATGCTTGGCAAAATCTTTCAAATGGAGCTTGTAGTAATGTAACCGAAGGTATGGCTTACGATTTTCGATTAAAAGTTTTACCTTCTACAGTTGCTATTGAATCTATCAAAAATATGTCTCAACAATTTAATGTTTTCAGATCGGGCGACAATATTATCTGTTCGGGCGATATGGCAAAAGTAAAAAAAGTAGACTTGATAAATCTAAACGGTGTTGCCTTAAAATCTATGCATTCTTTGAAACCTAATGATGATTTACATATTAGTATGTCAAACCTACAAAAAGGCTTCTATTTAGTTGCCGTTAGCACGGTAGAAAACACAGAAGTGCATAAAATTATCTATTAAAAAGTTTGCCTTCACACTTAGTTAAAAAAAGGCTGAAAGCCTTACAGAGCTCACCCTGCGCTAAGCTCCGTAAGGCTTTCAGCCTTTTTTTATACCGCCAACTTTTATCTTTAAGTTAAGAACTGAAAATTAGCGAAAAACGTTGCAAAATTGCAAAGCACAGTAGAGGTATGGCGTGCCGCGTCTCTGGTTCTAAAAACGTTTCATACTATTGAAACTACTCGTTTCAATAGTATGAAACAAAGTGTTTCTCCTATATGAAACAGGTAATTTCACCTATTTGAAACAAATTATGCCGAAGTGTGAAACAGGTTGTTTTGATTGTATGAAACAATTCGTTTCAAAGTATGAAATGGATTATGTTGAAGTTTTCCATAAGAGAACTGTTTAATCAGTGTATGCGGAATAATATTATAAACTTGATATTTATACAAATGTATTTGCGAATTCAAAAACATTGAGTAAATTTGCTATTCTTATTGAGTAAAATTAGAATATATGTTTGAACGTCCTTACTTAAAGTCAGTTAAAGCGAGAATTGAAGAGCCGAGAAAGTTTATTCAAGTTATTCTTGGACCTCGTCAAGTGGGTAAAACCACTATGGTAACACAACTTGTTGAGCAGTTGTCGCTTCCAAACTTATTCGAATCGGCAGACGCCATCTTGGCTACAAACTCAGCTTGGATTACGCAGATTTGGGAATCGGCTCGTTTGCGGATGAAAGTGTCGAATGCTTCGGAGTTCTTGCTCGTAATTGATGAAGTTCAGAAAATAGACAATTGGAGTGAAGTTGTGAAACAACAATGGGATAAAGATACTCGTGAAAAAATCAATATTAAAGTGATTCTGCTTGGGTCTTCTCGCTTGCTAATTCAGAAGGGGTTAACAGAGTCGTTGGCGGGTCGTTTCGAAACTTTATATTTAGGACATTGGTCTTATTCTGAAATGCAGGAGGCTTTTGGGTGGAGTGTAGAGCAATACGTCTACTTTGGAGGCTATCCAGGATCAACAACACTAATTAGTGATGAAAAACGTTGGAAGAACTATGTGAAAGATTCGCTTATTGAAACTAGTATTTCTAAAGATATTTTGATGCTGACGCGCGTAGATAAGCCTGCTTTGTTAAAGCTATTATTCGAGTTGGGCTGCCTTTATTCAGGTCAGATACTCTCGTATACGAAAATATTGGGTCAGCTGCAAGATGCCGGAAATGCAACAACGTTGGCTAACTATTTAAGACTACTATCAGATTGCGGATTATTAGGTGGGTTAGATAAGTATGCTGGAGATATAATTCGCAAACGTGGCTCAAGTCCAAAATTTCAAGTGTATAACAATGCGCTAATTACAGCGCAGAGTGATGAAATATACGAGAAAGCAATTGTTAATCCTAAGTTATGGGGACGGCTCGTTGAGTCTTCTGTTGGTGCACATTTGATTAATAACTCTATTTCTGAAAGATATAATATTTACTACTGGCGTGACGGAAATAACGAGGTCGACTTTGTTTTAGAAAAAGGAGATCGAGTAATTGGGCTTGAAGTGAAAAGCGGAATGAAAGCAGAAAATACAGGAATGGGGGTGTTTTTAGAGAGATTCCACCCAGAGAAGGTGCTGCTCGTTGGAACAGGGGGGATTCCTTGTGATGAATTTTTGAAGATTAATCCTATAGACTTGTTTTGACAAAGAGTTATGTGCTTCGCACAAGATAAAAACTAAAAGATAAAAACTAAAAGTTGGCGCAAAGCGACTCTAATACGCTTCGCGTCAACTTTTATCTTTTAGTTTTTATCTTTTAACTTGTGCGAAGCACAAAGAGTTGGTGCGAAGCGTTGCCTGCGGTTGTGATTATGTTTTGTAAAAAAATATAAAATTTATTATTGCATTATATGTTTATTGTTTTATCTTTGCAGCGTGTAGGAGTATTACTTAGAAAAAACAACAAATATATTTTATAATTTTAATTGGAAAAACATGAGAAAGATTTATTTATTAGTTTGTGCGCTATTCTTGTCTTTGGGAGTATTTGCGCAGTATCCTACAGTATCTACAGGTGATGATGGACCTTGGTACTTTGTTCAAGTGTTAGGTAGTGATACCCGCGTTGGTTTGTGTATGTCTGCAGATGCGGATTCTGGCAATTCTGTTAATAGAGTTTTTGGGAAAGCATTCAATTATGCCCCATTTGATACGGCTAAGCAATTATGGCGAGCAGAGAAAGATGCTGATGACAATTATGTTTTAATTAACAAATTTTACAATCAAAAGCTTTCTGCTTGGAGATGGGATACTCGTAATAAAGATGTTGCAGGCTTGGCAGACGAAGCTTCTACTGGTTGGATTTTATCTGAACCTGCAACTCCTAATGGGCATCTTATATTTAAAGCTGCAAACCCTCTTACTGCAAATTCTCCTTATTTTCATCAGGGAAATGATGGTTGGGGGTTTTCTGTTATTTTTGAAGGAACACAGTGGGGTACAGGAGTTAATTCTCAATTCAAATTTATTGAGTTTTCAGAATTGCCCACTGGAGATGTAGATTTTGGAGATGTTTTGCTTAATTCGACTACGCAAAAAAGGGTTGTATTTAATAATACAGAAGCCGTAACTGTTACTACTGCAGGGGATGCTGTATATACATTTACTGAAGATGAATACGGGGTAGTAGTTACTTTTGCTCCAGATGTTGAACGTAAGGAATCAAGAGCTTCGGTAACGGTTGGGTCTGGAGGTCAAACAGTTGTAATCAATATAGTGGGTTATTGTAATACGCCAATTTGTGACCCAACTATAAATACAGATGTTTGGTATTATGTAAATTGGCATAGAGCAGGTGCTGGCAAATCTTTAACTCAAGATGCTGGTACGCATGGAGATGTCTTGCTTCCAAAGTGTGTTACAATAGACAGATCAAATAATGCGAAACAAGTGTGGAAACTAGTAGAATCAACAACGACTGGCAGATATTGGTTGCAAAGTGCATCTGGAGAGTATGCTGAGCCTAAAGATGGTTTTGTGCAGTTGGTGGAAACTCCGTCTGTTAGTTATGAATTGAAAGATAATACATCATACGAAGGTGTTGCTCCAGCTTATTCTCTTTGGACGGGAGACGGAACTACGGCTTTAGATCATAGAAATAGTGGTAATCCTCCTGTGGATTGTGTTGCTACGTGGAGTGGAGAAAGTGGCGTGAGTAAAGGTGCAGCGGTTACATTTATTCAAGCGCATCCATCGCTTTTGATAGCAGATGAACTTGATTTTGGTGTTTTGTCATTAAAAAATATTTCATCAACAAAAGAGCTGTCTATAACTAGAGTTAACTTGGAGGATAATGTTTCTGTTGTTGTTGAAGGTTCTGGAGCTGATGCTTTTGAGCCAACTTTAACTGATGATGTGATTTCGATAGTATTTGCTCCTACAGTAGACGGAGTGTATGAGGCAACATTGAAAATTACTTCAGGAGATGTTATTGCAACTACTACGTTAAAAGGAGAGGCGAAAGATATTCCTTTTGCTTTTAGTGATGAAAATAATGAGTATTGGTATAATTTTGGATTTACAAGACAATCTGCAAAGTCAATACAATCAGAAGGCATTGGTATGGGCTTGTCTCAAACCACTACAGATTTAACGAATGTGAATCAATGGTGGAAATTCGTAGGTGGCTATGAATCTTTCAAAATTGTAAATTATTATGGAGACGAGGCGTTTGTATCTGAAAATGCTAGTAATGATACAAAAGTTAAATCGGGTAATATAGAAGATGCTAGAAGTTATGCTTATGTGGATAATAATGGGAAATGTTTGATTCAACCTGTTGGGACTAGTACTTATTTAGCAGATTATTATGCGGCAGGAAAAGATATTGCTCATTATGGTAGTATAGATGATGCAGGAGTTTCTTTACGTTTTGAGGAAATAACAACTTTGCCAGAGTTGGCTGTTAATGTAAAGTCAATAACTTTTAAGGAGTCGGTGGGTTATACAGTTTCTAAAATAATCAGAGTAAAAGGTAATGGAGTTGATGATATAGCGATAATACCTTCTGAAGAAGCTGTGTTCGCAATAGCACAAGGGTCTGATTGGGATTCTAAAGTTGGAGGATCTCTTATTGTGTCGTTTACTCCTGATGTTGTAGAGATTAACAAGGCGGGATTTATAAATGTAACAAAAGGTAGTTCGATAGAAACGATAACAGTTTCGTGTGAGTCGTATCCATTTGTGGTAAGTACTGAAGAAAATTCTTATTGGTATTACATTGTTTCTAATGCTTCGGCTCCGGGAAGAACTTACGCATATAATAAAGTAATGTATGATGGGGGCTTCGAAGATTCAAGGGTGTGTTTTACAGATAAATCTTCTGAGGCGACAAATCAAATGTGGCGTTTCTTAAAAAGTAATGGCAAATTAGCTATACAAAATTTAGGAACAGGGAAATATGCTTCTATTACAAAGCTTAATATTAGCGATAGTCAGTCTATGGTAACCGTAGAAGATATAGGTTATACGTTTGAAGTTTTGCCAAGCACAGGTTATGAACCTTCGTATGCAATAAAGGCATCAAATGGTTCGTGCTTTCACCCTCAGAGTAATTATAGTGTAGTTGTTGCTTGGAATGGTGTGTCTGAAGAGGGAAATCAATGGCTATTCGCTCCAGTTGATACAGACCTTACTTGGTCGAGCTCTGACGATACCAATTGGACTAACGCTGCCAACTGGACTCCTAATATGGTGCCTTTCCATTTATCTAACGTAACTATCCCTGCTGGCAAATCTACTCCTGTTGTTTCTGCAATTACTACTATCGCTAATCTAACAATGATAGGTGATGCTAAAATAGAATTGGAAGCCGAACTTACCGTTAAAGGAGAAGTGAAAGTAGAAAAAACAGTTTCTAAAGAAACTTGGTATTCTATAGGATTTCCATTTGCAGCGGAAGCGTATTATGAGGGATTTGACGAAGATCCAAAGTTAATACCTTATAGTGATACGCAAACTAATGCCGACTTCTGGGTTAAAGCTTATGACGGAACAGGTGATGTTTTTGCTTATACAGAAAATACTTTTGCAAAAGGTATTGGTTATATAGCTCAATATCCTAAATACTTTGATGTTACAGAGAATGGAGGTGAAAGTCGCCCTATAACTTATAAATCAACAAGCACAACGGGTGTGGTTTTAGATGGAAAGATGATAGAAGCGCCTTCAAGTGAATATAAATTAGTAGCTAATCCTACTCTTAATGATATTGGCATAACCTCAAAGCCAGATGCGGGCTTCTATAATTATAAATATAATAGTGGAACTAATAGCTTTATTCGTGTGGCGGATGGAGATCAGAAGACAGTAGCTCCTTTTGAGGCTTATATTACGGTGTTGCTTGGTGCTGGTAGCGGAGTGGAGCCACGTTCTATTATCGGTGGTGATGAAGACTTGACTAACATAAATACATTTGTTGATAGCGAAGACATAAAAGAAGTTCGTTATTATAATCTTCAAGGTATAGAGATAAACAATCTTGCCAAAGGTGGTGTTTATATAGAAAAGACAACATACACATCGGGAGAGGTAGCAACAAGAAAAATTATTAAGTAAACAAAACAATATTAACGATATGGTAAAGAAAATAAGTATAGTGCTATTGAGCGCATTGTTGGTGTGCCCTGTATTTGCACAAGGATTTGAACGTTCGATGAAGCAAAATACACAATCGTGGACAAACAACCAACAGTTGTTAGAGAGAGATGGAGTTATTGGACAGAGTGATGTGGTGAAGGCTGATCCTAAAGTTCCAGTTGGCGACACGGCTTGGGTTTTAATCTTAGGCTTAGGCTTGGCTTATGGAGCTTATGTGGTGAGTAGACAAGCAAAGAAGCAGCACTAAGTTAATAAGTGTTGAAACTATAGAGAATAGCGTGGCGAATGTCACGCTATTTTTTTTGTGATGTTTTCTCAAGTGGGATCTGCGAGCTTGCTCGCTTGTCGCTAACTTTTGTCCCCCTTAGGTAACGCTGCGCTCACCTAAGGTTATGAATATATCGCCCATTCGGGCTGCTGCCTACCCAAAGAGTAGTATCTGCATAGCCGCATGGCGAGCGAAGTCTTGCCCGCGCTTGTTAAGGTATGCTTGCTCGCTTGTCGCCAACTTTTAGTTTTTATCTTTTAGTTTTTAACTTGTGCGAAGCACATAGCTTTTATCTTTTAGTTTTTAATTTTTATCTGCGAGCTTGCTCGCTCATTATGTATTATTGTCTAATTGGTTGAGTTTTAATTGTTATTTTTATGTAGTTTTTATTTTCTACAAGATAGGGGTGGCGTGTTCTTGTTTGACGGGGTTTTATTCTTTAAAAATCTTATTTTATTAAGTAAATGAACTTTATTTTGATAGAAATATAAAAAAATATCAATTTAAATAGTATTTATCAAAATAAATGTTTTATATTTGCATCGTGATATATGTAGCACGTATATTGCGTTGAGTTTTAATGGGTTTCATTAAAGTTCTTTTTAAGTAGGATTAATAATGTAAAAAATAATCATAACATGTTTTTCAAGATAAATTAAATTTAGTATTGGGTAGCTTGAGTGCGTGATGCATCTGAGCTACCATTTTTTTATATTATTAGGTAGGTGTGTGATAGTGAAACAACAACAAATATGTTTAATTAATTAAAAGTAACAAACATGAAAAAACAATCAAACTTGTTTATCGGATTGTTGATGGCATTTATGTTATGCGCATCGGCAAGTTTTAATCGGGCAGAGGCTCAGGCTACAAGTGCTCTGTATTCGACCTCTGTTGTGAGTACAGAAGCTGCTCCCGATTGGTATTTTATTTGTAACTCATCAACTGGTGAGATATTAGTTCTTAATGAAGATGCTACTTCTTATAGTAGCCAATCTGTTCCTCTTGCGGCAAATAGTAATAGTCAGTTTTGGCGTTTCGAAGAAACTGCAACTGAAGGAGAGTACACCTTATATAATAAGGGTGATGAAAATTATTCGGCAACGGTTACTTTCGGTGGTGCGTCTGATGTTTGGACTATGACTATCGAAGGCGAAAACTTAGTGCTTGGTAGTGGTGCTGCTACTTTGGGTGGCGAAGCAACAACTCTTTATTTTACAAAAGCTCCAGTAGGAGGAGGTAATGAGTGGGTGCAGTTGAGAAGCTATAGAGGAAATGCTACGACTATCTTATTTGATTCGTCGGGTACGATTTCTTGGGATTCGTTGGATGATGTGTCTAATGCAAATCAAAACTTCCGCTTTGTGTATGATGATGCTGATGCTTGTTATAATCTTACGGTTAAAACTCAACAGGGTAAATATGTATATGCTACCAATGCGCACGGTAATGGTAATATGAAGTTTTCGGATATAGAAACCCCTGTTAAGTTTGTTGTTCATCCATTAAATAATCGCAAAGGTTATGTGCATTTAACAGTTAAGGGTGTGGAGAAGTCGCGTATTGATTATAATAGTGCTGGAGATATAAGAGCAGGGTTGTATTCTAATTTTCCCGAAGCGTTTGGCGCTCGTCCTAACGATGGTTTCCGTTTTACTATGATTAACTATGGTACGGGTGTGATGACTGCGACATCGGAATCTGTAGATTTTGGCACTTTAATCCAAGGAGCTTCTGTTTCTTCTACTGTTTTTGTGGCTACTGTGGGTACTCAATCTATCGCTATTGATGATAGTGAGCTTTCGAATTTTTCGGTAACTACATCTACAGCTTGGAATGAGTTTGAAGGAGGGTGGATTACGATTACTTATAATGCAACAACTTCTGGGGATTTTACGGAGACTCTTACTATTCGTCGAGGAGAGGATGAAATAATTATTGCTATTTCTGCATCTTGTGAGGCTTTTTCAATAAATACAAGTACTGATTCGGAAGAATATTGGTATTATATTTATTTCAAAAGAGGAGCGGATGAACGTTCTGCACCTTATTTAGTCGATAATGGAGCTGGTAAATCAGTAGAGACTTATTATTATAGAAATATGTACGAAGGTCTTTGGAAGTTTGTGGAAGTAGAAGACGGTAAATACAATATTGTAAGTAAGTTGGGGAATTATCTTACAATCAATGGCACTATTGCAAATACACCTTATGTTACGACTGAAACAAAAACGTCTACGTATAGTATAGAATATCATTCGGGTGACTATTTTCAAATTTACAATCATGAAAATGGTAAATATTTGAATAAGACGAAGTTTAATGAAGAGGTTACATGGTGGAATAAAGATGATGGAGGTAATCCTTTGAAGTTTATTCCAGTAGAAGACGTGCCTGCTTTTACTCCAAGGTTTAGCAAGGGTGGTAAGAATTATTGGTATTATATACAATATAAAAATTCGGGTAATGCGGCTAATGGTTTGGTTGTCGAGGATCAGGGTGTAGATGCTCGTCTTAAGGTAGCCAATAAAGGAGGAGAAGATGCTAAAAATCAGTTGTTTAAATTTGAACAAACAAATAATGGAGCTGTAACAATAACGTCTAAAGCTACTGGAGGAAAGATTTATAATAGTAGTAATCAGTTGTCGGTTAAAGAATCAGAGTCTTCGATATTTTACTTAGTGCAATCAGGGGTCAATTCTGATGATAAATATTTTGTTATTTCAACTAATAAAAATGGATCGAATGGATTTAATCCTAATGGAGGTCAGGAAACGGGTAATCTGGTTAATGTTTGGGGTAGTAGCTTGACAGAGGATAATAATCAGGTGTATTTTGTGGAATGGATTCCATCTGCGTTAGAGTGGAATGGAGAAGGAAATGATGCGGAATGGAGTAATTCTACAAACTGGACACCGAATATAGCTCCAGATGAAGATTATACCGTAACTATCCCTTCGGGCAAATCGACTCCAGTTGTTTCTGCAGCTACTACCATCGCTAATCTTACAATGACTGGTGATGCAAAAATTGATTTGCAAGCAGAACTTACCGTTACTGGCGATGTTAAAGTAGAAAAAGCAGTTGATCAATATACTTGGTATCCTACAGGGTTCCCATTTGATGCTAAAGCTTATTATTTGGAATTTGAAGAAGATCCAGCGTTGATGTACGACAATAAAACAACTCCTTATGGCGACTTCTGGGTAAAATCTTATAATGGAAATGATGATAAATACAGCTTTGTAACAGCAGGTTCATTAGAAGAAGGTACAGGTTATATAATTCAGTATCCATCATTCTTCAACGAAAAAACAATATCTTATATTTCTTCTTCTACAGATAATAAGAGATTAGCAGCAGGAACTGTAACTGCAACAGATGCTTATGCTTTAGTTGCAAATCCAACTATGGCTACTTTAACTGTAACTCAAGGTGAAGGCGATGTGTATTATTACAAGTATAATAGTGAGAGAAATGCTTTCCTTAAAGAAGAGGTTGGTGAAGAAATGACTTTTGCACCTTTCGAAGCTTTCATAGTTGTGAAGAACGTAAGCGGAGAATTGAGATCTATTATTGGTGGTGATGAAGATTTAACATCTATCAATGTGCTTGAAGGACGTGGCGATATTAAAGAAGTACGTTACTACAATCTTCAAGGTATAGAGGTAAGCAGTCCGTCTAAGGGTGGTGTGTATATCGAAAAAACAATATATACATCAGGAGATTCAGCAACAAGAAAGATAAGTAAATAAATAGAATAAAAAGCAACAGATATGAAAAAGAAAATATATATAGTGTTATTGAGCGCATTATTTGTTTGTCCTACGTTTGCACAGGGCTTCGAAAGCTTGATAGATAAAAATAGTAAGTCGTGGACAAGGAGTGAGAACTTGACAGACGCAAGAGCTGGTAAAGTTCAGGCGCCTGATATTGAAAGTATGCGTACCGACCCAACCCCTGTTGGCGACACGGCTTGGGCTTTAATCTTAGGCTTGGGCTTGGCTTACGGTGCTTATGCATTGAATAGACAAACAAAGAAACAGCACTAAGTTAATAAGTGTTGAAATTATAGAGAATAGCGTGGCGAATGTCACGCTATTTTTTTGTGGTGTTTTCCCAAAGAGGTGCTTCGCACAAGTTAAAAGATAAAAGTTAAAAACTAAAAGTTGACGCAAAGCGTAAGCTCGCAGATAAAAGATAAAAGTTAGCGCAAAGCGACAATGTACCTAAACAACCGTAGGCAACGCTTCGCTCGCCATACGGCTATGAAACTGCTACCCTTTGGGTAGACCTCAACTTTTATCTTTTATCTTTTAGTTTTTAACTTTTAAAAGTATGTCATAATTTGTTCTTGCTCGCTTTTGTTATCTGTTTTGATTTCTTGTCTTGTTGATAATGGTAGTATTTATAGCTAATATTAAGAATGATTAAAAAAAACACTCAAATATTAGTAATATAAATAACATTTAACTACATTTGTAGCGTGAGGGATTAAAAGCTCTGATTGTGTATGTTATTTAATACTTAAAAAGGGCTGTAACTTGCAAAAAAGATATATTATTAATTTCAAATATTTTAAAGTAATAAACATGAAAAAACATTCAAACTTGTTTGTCGGATTGTTGATAGCATTTACATTATGCGTATCGGCAGCATTTAATCGAGTAGAAGCACAAGCAACAAGTGCTTTGTATGCAACCTCAGTTTTGAGTACTAAAGTTGCCCCCGATTGGTATTTTATTTGTAACTCATCAACTGGTGAGATTTTAGTTCTTAATGAAGATGCTACTTCTTATAGTAGTCAAACTATTCCTTTAGCGGAAAACAGTGATTCTCAGTTTTGGCGTTTTGAGGAAAAAAATGGAGAGTACACCTTATATAATAAAGGTGACGAAACTTATTCGGCAACTGTAGCCTTCGTTGGTGCAGCTGATGCTTGGACTTTAGACATCGATGGAAAAAAGTTATTATTAAATGGTGGTTCAGCTTCTTTAAGTGATGAAACAGCATCAACTCTTTATTTTACAAAAGCTCCAGTAGGTGGAGGTAGTGAATGGGTGCAGATAGATAGTTACCGCTCTTCGACAGCCTCAGGAACTACTATTTTGTGCGTTAACGAGAACGGAATTATTACTTGGGAACCTAATGCTGCAACGGAAAATAGAGATTACAACTTTCGTCTTGTTTTAGATGAAAATGACGCGTGTTATAATATTACAGCTAAATCACAAGCAGGTAAGTATGTGTATGATAGCAATAAAAATTCTAATGGTAATATGAGTTTTTCGGATACTGAAACTCCTGTTAAGTTTGTTATTCACCCATTAAATAATCGTAAGGGTTATGTGCAGTTCACTGTTCAGGGTGTAGATATTTCTCGTATCGACTATAATGGAGGTGGTAATCCAAGAGCTGGATTGTACACTGATAATTTTAGTAATGCGTTTGGTACTCGCACTAATGATGGCTTCCGTTTCACAATGATAACTTATAGCGAAGGTCTTTTCGATGATTTAAGTAATGCGATTACTAAAGCAACTACCTTACTTGCAAATACCAATGCTGGTATAGACCCAGGTTCGTATAGCGATGCCGACCGCAATGCTCTAAGCGATGCTATTACTGCTGCTCAAATTGTAAATTCTAATACAAATTCAACAGCTAAAGAAATTGCTGATGCAGTAGAGGCTATAAATGCAGCTATTGATTTATATAAAACTAAAGCTAACGGAATTGTTTATTCTACAGAAGATAATCTTACTTGGTATTATATAGTGTCGGCTTCTACAAGTACTTATTGTGCAGGTAAAGCCATTATTAGTGTTTCTGAAACTGATGGAGACCCTCTTAAATTCGATACTAAACGTATTGATAGCAATATGATGTGGGCTTTTGTTAAAGATGATAATGGTAAGGTAGCTATTAAGAATATGGCTACTTCTCGCTACTTCGCAAAAGATATTTCATCGGCTAAAGCAGGAACAGTGGCAGACCCTCAATATAATTACACTATATCAGAGTTTTCTGCTGCTTGGTGGAATGGTAATGCGTTTACTATCAAATCTGATGCAAGTTCTCAGCCTATACACGCTCAAAACAATAACAGTGTTATGGTAACTTGGCAAGCCGAATCGTCAAATCCTTCTTCTTTGTGGACTTTGAAACAGGTAACAGACGAAGAACTTGATATGAATCTGACTATAACTAAATCGGTTGTAGAGCAAGCTAAAATTTCAACAGGTAGAGGTAATACTAACGACCCTATTCTTAGAGCTACGTTAATAGCCGAAGGTACTAAACCCGGTGTTACAATGAATGGTATAAAAGGTAATCTTAATGGAACTACAGATAAAGACGATATATTGAAGGTTAAAGCTTATTTGTATTCAAGCGAATTTGAATTAAAACCAGATAGCGAAGCTGCTACGCTTCTTGGAGAAACAGTTCCGGCTACTGATGGTAGTTATGAAATAACGTTCGATAGCCCTATAACTATGCAGGTGGGAACTAATTATGTGTGGATTACTTTAGATATAGCAGAAGATGCTGTGGAGGGTAATAAAGTTGATGCTCAGATTACTTCTTATGTGATGAGTAATGAAGAAATAACAGAATATGTTGGCAATCCTGAGTTTGATGCTACGATATTCTTGACAGAAGGAACGCTTATTCGCCCAGGAGATAATGGTTCTCGTTACTATCGTATTCCTGCTATAGCAACTACAGCTAATGGTTGGCTTGTGGCGGTTGCTGATAAACGTTATAATAGCTCAAGCGACTTACCTAATAATATTGATGTGGTTGCACAAGTAAGTAAAGATAATGGAAAAACATGGACAGAGCCTGTAACTATTGCTGGTACTGCTGAGCTTGGCGGAGATTATGGTCATGGCGACCCTGCTATTGTTGTTAATAGAGATAATGGCGATGTGATAGTGCTTGTAACTTCTAAGGTTGGTTTCTTTTATGGCGATGGTACAAATGTTCCTTTGATGAAGGTGATTGTAAGTCATGATAACGGACTTACTTGGGACGCTCCTGTTGATGTAACTGAGCAGGTGTATGGAAGCAAATGTTCTAATCCAATATCTAAAACGTGGTTAGGAGCTTTCCCTGCGTCGGGTTCGTTTATACAAAAAAGAGATGGTACTCTTGTTGTTGCTTTATTGGCTCGCAATGCGGCTAATCAAAAAATCGTTCACCTTGTGCTTTCTGAAGATGGAGGAAAAACTTGGCGCGCTGCAAGTGCTAATGGTACTGGTAATCCTGACGAATCGAAGGTTGCTGAAAAGAATAATGGAGATATAATATTGAGTTCTCGTGCTTCTGGCGAAAACTTCAAAAATATAACAAAAGATAATGGCGAAACTTGGGAGCTTGCTATGAATGCACGTATGACAGGTGTTAAGAATGCTTATTGTAATGGCGATTTCAAATTATTTACTTCAACGCTTGAAGGTAATGATAAGAATAGAATGTTGCATACAAACTGTTTCGCGAATACTCGTAAAAATGTTTCTATAGTAATCAGCTATGATGAAAGCGAAACTTGGAGCGCACCTAAAACAATTTGTCCTCGTGGTTCTGCTTACTCAGCATTAACTATTCTTCCTGATGGAACTATCGGTTGTTATTACGAAGAAGATGGTCTTGTGGGAGGTTATATATTGCGTTTTGTTCGTTTCTCTGTAGATTGGATGACAGATGGAAAAGATACAATCGAAGATTACAAACCTGTAAAAAATACAGTGGATATAAAAACAGTAAATACCAACAATGCGGCTGATTTTACTGTAACAAATAAAGATGGTATTATAACTGTAGTCGGAGCAACCGACTACAGTATTACCTCTCTGCAAGGAGTGTCTTTCCCTAAAGATGCAAAACTGCAAAAAGGTGGTATGTATATAGTATCGGCTAATGGCAAATCAGTTAAAACAATAATTAAATGACCCAATAATGAAAAAGACATTTTCTTTTGTCGTATTTGTTGCGTTGTTTCTTTGTAATGCTTTTGTGGTAAGTTCTAAATCAGAACATTTATTACCCAAGCCTCAGAGTATTACACTTAATACAACAGGTGTAGCTTTCAATCTTAATAGAGATGTAGCTATAGAAAGCAATACTGATAATTATTTGTTAAACAAATTTTTAGAAGAAACGGGCTGTACTGTTGTTGATGGTGCATCGGCTGTAATTAAAGTAAATATTGTGAGCTCTATAAATGGAGCTCACAATCATAACTTAGCCGAGTTTCCAGATGAAGCTTATACATTAGATATAAATGGCGATGTTGTTGAGATTACTGCCATTACTCATACAGGTGTAACTCGTGCAGCTCAAACTCTTATTCAACTTGCCGAAGGTTACGAAACAACTCCTCAGTTGGAGGCTTTAACAATAACCGATTATCCTGCCTTTAAGCTTCGTGGATATATGCACGATATAGGTCGTAGTTATATTTCAGTTGAAGAATTAAAAAAGGAAATAGAACTTTTAGCTCGTTTTAAGGTAAATGTTTTTCATTGGCATTTAACAGAAAATCAAGGTTGGAGATTTGAAACTAAACTTTATCCTAAGTTAAATACAGATAGCTATAGTCGTTATGATGGATTGTATTATACTCACGAAGAAGCTAAAGAGATACAGCAACTTTGTATAGATAATGGTATGATATTGATTCCTGAAATTGATATGCCCGGTCATAGTCAGGGGTTTCGTAAAGCTTTGGGTTATGATATGCAAACCGATCAAGGAGTTGAGACTATGAAAGCACTACTTACTGAAGCGGTAGGGGTATTCGACAAATGTCCGTATATCCATATAGGAGGTGATGAGGTAACTATAACTTATAACTCGGGAGGAAAAAACTTCCTGACTATAATGATAGACCACGTACATAGTTTGGGTAAGAAAGTTATAACTTGGAATCAACCAGCAAGCGGATTTACTCTTAATAAAGAGAGTGGTGTAGACCTTACTCATATGTGGGCAACAAGAGGTACGGCTGTAGATGGGCTTCCTAATATAGATAGTCGTTACAACTATGTAAACCACTTTGATGTGTTTGCTGATGTAGTTGGTATCTATAAAAGCAATATTTATTACGAACAAAAAGGAACTGATAAGGTAGCTGGATTTATAACAGCTCTTTGGAACGACCGTAAAACAGCAACACAAGAAGATATTGTTAAGCAAAACAATCTTTATGCAAATGCTCTTGCATCTGTTGAAAGAGCTTGGTGTGGTGGTGGTAAGCAGTATATTGAAAAAGGAGGAACAACTCTGCCTAATTCTGGCGATGAATATGAAGAGTTTGCAGATTGGGAACGTCGTTTCTTGTTTCATAAAAACAATTCACTAAAGAATGAACCTATCCCTTATGTGAAGCAAACAAATGTTAGATGGTGTATTACTGATGCTTTCCCAAATTATGGAGATGCAAATAAAGAGTTCGGTCCTGAAACAGAAGGCTTAAAAGAGTCGTACGTGTTTGAAGGTAAAACTTATAATACAGGTATGGCTACTGGTGCCGGTGTGTATTTGCGTCATACTTGGGGTGGTACTATTCCTACTTACTTCTCAAATCCACAATCAAATACAACAGCTTATGCTTGGACTTATGTTTATTCGCCTATAGAACAAACGGTAGGTGCTCTTGTAGAGTTCCAGAATTATGGACGTTCGGAGCAAGATGCAGCTCCAAATAAAGGAGATTGGGATAGAAAAGGTTCTCGAATATGGGTTAACGATGAAGAACTTCTTCCTCCTGTTTGGACTAATACCGGAAAGTCGATAAACAATGAAGTGGACTTAGGTAATGAAAACTTTACCGCTCGTAAGCCAGAAGTGGTTGAGCTTAAAGAAGGTTGGAACAAAGTATTTATGAAATTACCTTACAATCCTAATGGACTCCGTTTGCCTAAGTGGATGTTTACTTTTGTGCTTACTGATATAGACGGTAAAGATGCTGTAGAAGGATTGATTTATTCTCCTAATAAATGTATGGACGTTGCCGCTGAAATGGTAGCTGCATCTATATTGGAGGCAAAAAGATACAGGAATAGTGTGATAAGTGAGTCTGCTCCTGGTTATTATCCTACCGCTTTGGCGGTAGAGCTAAATGAGAAAATAGAGGAAATAGAAAAGACGCTTGAGAGTGCCGACTATGATGAAGCAGCTCGGAATCAGCAATTGGCAGAGATAGAAGAAGTTCTTAATTCGTTTAAGGCTCTTCTTACTGCTGAGGCTATGAATCAGCCACAAACGAATACCTGGTATAGTTTGTGTACGCCTAATAGAGCTTCGAGATATACAACATCTAAAGGAGTTTCAGAAGCTATAATAGGAGAGGCGGCAATGTCGGTTTCTGCTGCTTGGAAGTTTGTAGAACGTACCGACGGTAAATATAATATTGTTGATTATACAGGTAAGGCTTATGTTTCGCCCAATTCGTCAAATAATACTGCTCTTAAAGTATTAGAACAAGAGCCTAATTCGGGTTGGGAACTAAAACCAGCAGACCAACTTGGTACTGTTATAATAGTTAATGGTACGGTTCAGTTTAATCAAACTAATTCGGGTTTGGGGTTTAAGATATACAATTGGGGAAACGGAAGCAATACTGCTGATGCTGGTTGTCAGTTTGTAGTTGCCGAGATAACAGATAGTACATTTATTCCTACTACTGTAGGTATTAATAATGTAGATTTCGATGAAGATATATTTTCTATTGTTGATGGGAGTCTTATAATTAATGGTAATTATAACGCATCATTATATGATATTACCGGTTGTAAAGTTAATAGCTTTAAGCCTCAATCAGGAATCTATATCCTTAGCGTGCGAAATAAAAACTATAAAGTTTTATTGAAATAAAATAGTTAAGGAGGGTGTCAGAATCCTCCTTTTTTATGTTATTAATCAAAACACTCAGTTCGTATTAGAATGCAAACCGTTAAATATACGTAAGAAGGTTATAGTTGATGTTTTATTTCCCACACATATCTTTGAAATTGCAGTAAGTGCAAATCTCTGGAATGTCTGTTTGTTCGAAAGGGATTTCAGGATTAAATATCTCATTTAGCTTTTCAATAAGCAAAGGCTCGAACTCGCCGTTAAGCTCTCTGAAATCGGTTATCGTTTCTTGGTTGTATGTTACAACTGGGGTGTAATCATCTTTCGATGTTTGTTGTAGATATAATACAGAGGGCAGTATAGGTAAGTTAAATCCTTGCCTTTTAATAAGAGACGAAGAATAAACAAACGTTTGAAATACGTGCGCTGCTCTATCTTTGTTGGCTATAAATAAATCATCGATAGTTTTGGGCGACTTGGCAGTTCCTCCTGTTTTGTAATCGAGTACATAAAACGAACCATCTTTTTCGTCTAACCTATCAATTATACCGCCTATGTTTAATTGTATATTGTTGCTAATGTTAAAAGGCTCTCGTAATTTATATTCCAACCCGTAGATTGAGAATGGAGCCCTGCGTTTGTCGAAGCGAATAAGCCTCTCCATCATTTTGCAAATAACGTGAAAGTTTATTATTTGTTCGCCATTAAAGTCTTCTTCTATAATTGTTCGTCCTTTGAAATACACTTTCTCGAAAGCTCGCAATACAACTCTATTTAAAGGTATGCTGTTTTTCTCTTCGTAAGGAGCAAAGTGTTCTTTCTGAACAACAAAAGGAGGGAAGGTCTTTACTTCATCGCCTAATCGTCCTATCTCGCGATACAAGTTTTCTGCCGCTTGGTGAAATATAGAACCAAAAACAGAATTATCAAGTTCGTCTATAAGTTTATCTTGCTCTCGTAAGTCTTTAACATACTCTAAATAAAACTTATAAGAGCAATTTATATAATTATTAAGAGCCGACGGTGTTAACGTTTTAGCGTCTTTGTTTGTATTGTTGTCGTATTTGTTTCTGAGAATGCTGATTATGTTTTCGTTTTTCTCTATAACAATAGGCTCAGGTTTCCAAGGTTTTATTTCTGAATAGATAGAAAAGCGTTTTATTCTGTCTTTTATATCAGGGTTAACCATCATTTGTAAAAGGAAGCGACTTATTTCAGCTTTCCCCATTGCTGTTTTATCTGTATTATAAACAAAGGTAATGTTTTCGGCTCGTTGAATAATACGATAAAAATAGTAAGCGTAAATAGAGTCTTTGTGTTCGATGGTGCTCATACCGAACGATACTCTAAGAAACTGAGGAATAAAAGTATTGTCGTTTGTGTTTGCTGGCATAAAGCCTTCGTTTACACTAAGCAAAAGCACGTTCTTAAAGTCTAAAGTACGTGTTTCGAGTAGCCCCATTATCTGCAATCCTTTTACAGGCTCACCGTGAAACGGAATTTTAACCGAAGATAAAACCTTTCGCACCAATCTTAAGAAGGTCGATTTCTCTATATTTAATTCGCCAGAAGCTATAAGTCCGTGTAAGCGATTAACAACCTGATAGGCTCTGAATACCGACTCTTGATAAAGTCCGTTGTAAGGGTCGTTGTTAGAAGTAACATTCTCGTACGAGATACCAACTTTCTGAATAATATCTAATAGATATTGTGCAAGGTCGGAGGTAGATTTTGCAAAAGTAAAGATAAGTGTATCTTTAAGTTCGTCTATAGTCGGATAGAAAATGTTGTCTTTAGTAAGTTTGCTCTCAACCTCTTGCGCTTCGCTGAATATCAGTTTAGTGTAAGGGTGTCTTAATACGGGCAAAACATATTTATACCAAAACGACTTATCGTATTGCCTGTAAGCCTTTGTTTGCATCTCCGTTAAAACCTGAATGTAGCTACTTATAGCAGTAAGTGTGATGGGAAATCCCATTGTAATGTTCACATTGTTTACGCTATCGGTAGGTATTGCGTGCATAGTTGACGGAAGTAATTCTTCGTTGCACAAGATGATAGACGAGTCGGGTTTGATAAAGTCGGTTTTATTATCTAACGATTTAATCCAAGGGTTAATAACCGAGACTTGTGCGCTTTCGGAAGGGGACGCAAAGAATGTTATGTTTTTGTTTGACGACAGAAAGCTGTCCATCAAAGAGGGGTCTAAGGCAGAACCAAAATCCTTAACGTTTTCTTTTATAAAACTACCGGCCTCTGTGTTTATGTAGAAAGAATCGTAATCCCAGTAGAAAGAAGCTTTATGTTTTAGTTTTCTAAACAGTTGCTTCTCGCATTTGCTAAGAACATTGAAGCCAACAAAGGCTATGTGTTTGCTTTTTATTTCAATATCTTCTCGTTCCGAAACCGAGCGCATAATCATACCGGGGTAGGCTATGCCTTTATTCTCCAGCTTTTCTTTGAACACAGAATAGACTTCGCCAAGAATGTTCCAGATATTCCAGAAGGCGGCTTTAAGTTCACTCTCTTCTTGAAAAACAACTTTGAAGCGACGCTGTAGAGCCTCTTTTTGTTCGTCTGATAAATGAGAGAAATCGTCTTTAAGTTCGTCTAAGTCTTTAAGGTTAGAGAAGATAAGCTTAGTGTTAACTAAGTTTTTATCAACGTCGTCGAAGTCGCCGAGCAGTATTTCACCGAAGAAGAAAAACTCGTCTAACGTTTCTTCCGAATGCTTGTCAGCATACTTATTAAAGACCTTTATATATGCCTCATAAAGCAGACCGATAAGCAGAATGTTATCTGCGCTCTTAAAAGTGGATAAGTTTTCGAACAAACCCTCTATGGATACATATTGAGGTGCCCATAGAGGAGTTTTTGCGTGTTTATATAAATAAGTGTTAAAGAATAAACTTGCTCTTATATTAGGAAATACTACGGTAACATCAGATAAATCGGTTCCAAACTTAGAGATTAAATCTTCGGCTACTAAGCTTAAAAATGCGTCAGGCAAGTTATCCATACTTATATTTATTAAAAAGGTAAGTCGTCGTGTTCAGGAGCAGGAGCCATAGGAGGAGGCTCGGGTAAGTCGAAGCTTGGCGGAGCTGAAGGTGCTCCTTGAGGTGCATTATTCGCAACTTCAATCTTCCACGCCTTAACATCTGTGTACCAGCGACCGTTAAACTCTCTACTTTCTACATCAAAATCAATGTTAAGAATGTTTCCTTCTTGTAAACCGCCAGGAAGTTTATCTCCCCAAACAGTTACACAAATCTTTTTAGGATATTGTCCGTCGGTTTCTACTATTATGTTTTGTTTTTTCCACTCGCCATTCTTCCCCATTCCGGTTTCTGCTGGCATTATCTGTACCAATCTTGCTGTTAGTTGCATCGTATATAAATTTGTTTATGCAAAGGTAATAACAAGAATTGAAGAACGAAAACAATCTCTCGTATTATGGCAGCTTTGCATCAGAATGTTTGCTTTTTGCCTAACATTAGGAAATAGTTATTATCTTTGCTTTACTTTATTTATTTTAACTGCAAGAATGATAATTAGCTGTAAGAATATTCGGAAAAGCTTTGGTGCTTTAGAAGTATTGAAGGGGATAGATGTGTCGGTTTCGCAAGGCGAAGTAGTTTCTATAGTAGGAGCAAGTGGAGCTGGCAAAACCACTCTGCTGCAAATATTGGGAACGTTGGATAAGCCCGACTCTGGCGAAGTTTTTTATGGCGATGTAAACGTTAGCCAATTAAAGGATAAAGAACAAGCCGCTTTCAGAAATAAAAACATAGGATTTGTATTTCAGTTTCATCAGTTGCTGCCAGAGTTTACAGCATTAGAAAATGTGATGATTCCTGCCTTGATAGCCAATAAAAAGCAAAGAGAAGCAGAAAAAGAGGCTAGAGATATTCTAGACTTCCTTGGTCTTTCGGATCGCACAACCCATAAGCCGTCGGAACTGTCGGGAGGAGAAAAACAAAGAGTTGCCGTTGCCCGAGCATTAATAAACAAACCAAAGGTTATCTTTGCCGACGAACCTTCGGGAAGCTTAGATACTCAAAATAAAGAAGAACTTCATCAACTGTTTTTCAACTTACGGGAGCAGTTTAATCAAACGTTTGTAATAGTAACTCACGATGAAGAATTGGCACGACTAACCGATCGTACTATTTATATGAAAGATGGAAGGATTAATGATTGAAAAGATAAAGGGCTTAAAGAATTTTCACTATCTTTGCGCACAACAACAACAACAAAGTCAATAACAATATGGTGTACACTTTCAATAATAAATCGAGGTTAAACATTATTAACAGTCAGCTGTTGGTAGTGTCGGTTAATTTATTAGAGAGAGAGAGAGAGAGAGAGAGAGAGAGAGAGAGAGAGACTCATCGCCCCTATACCTTATTAAATAACGCGCCTGCCCGCGCGCGTAATACAACAACCTTTACACATAAACAAATAAAGCTGTCTTTAATTAAGACGGCTTTCCTTGTTTATACCCCTATAGTAATCAACGTTAATAACAACTAAATCATTAAATTATGGCACTGCAATACACAGTTCAAGCAAAAAAGAATCCTCGAAAACCAGGAGACCCAGAAAAGTATTACATCGTATCAAGCTCGTTGGGGCAAATCGACTTCGAGAAGTTAATCGTAGAAGCATCCGAAGAAACTACCCTCAATGCCGATGAGTTACGCTTAGGCTTAAATCTTGTTTTCAAGAAAGCCATCGAACGCTTAGAAGAAGGGCATACAGTAAGATTAGCCAATATCGGACTTATGGGGCTTCGGGTAAATAGTTTGGGTTCCGACTCACCCGAAGAAGTATCGGTAGCAAAGAATGTAAAAGACATCAAGCCATATCTAGCTTTCGATAGCAAGATACGCGCAAGATTAAAACAAACAAAATTAAAGAAGAAAGCTTAACAACCACGTCTCGACGCCCAACGAAGCATAAAGGTAAGAAAAAGGGGGAGTGCTTCGTAGAGCGTCGAGACAACTCAAGAGTAGCGAGCTTTACGACTCAAGGGTTGCAAGGCTCGCGACTCAAGGGTTACAAGCCTTACAACTCAAGGGTCGCAAGGCTTACGACTCAAGGGTCGTAAAACACACGACTCAAGAGTCGCAAACAACAGAATTATTAATTAATAAACAAAAACAAAAAGAAATGAAAACATTTAGATTAATTGGAAAAATGCTCTTAGTAGTATTACTTGTAGGCTTTACAGCTGCGTGTTCGGAAGACAATGACGACACTTCTGCAAAAGGAAGTCAATCTGGAAAGTTGATTAAACGAATAAGCAACGACGACGGATACGCTTGGGACTTCAGCTACAGCGGAAAGTTATTAAAATCAATTGCTTACTCTTCTGATGGAGACAGTGACGGCGGAGTAACTTACTCTTATTCGGGCAATAAAGTAACAATGAAATATTATGGAGATGATTGGAATGAAAGTTCGGCTATGTCTTTAAATAAGCAAGGCTTTTTCGCCGGAAGTGCTAACAATTCAGAATACGAATCACTCTCTTGTGGCTACGATGCTAATGGATTTTTAGTAAGTATCTCTATGAGGGCGTTCGATGAAGAAGATGATTATGAAGTTAGTTCAGACATAGAGATGACCTATTCGGGAGGCAATAGAACTTCTGTTGTAGTTACAAGCTCTGATTCAGGGGAAACCAAATACAGAATAACCTATAGTGAATACGAAAACAAATCGAAATTAGACTTCTTTGAAGATGATATGGGTGAATACATTGAAGGTTTTGTTGGTGGCTTTATGGGAAAAGCCTCAAAGAACCTTGTGTCAAAAGTAGAAAGGATATACGACTATGGTTATAAAGAAACTATCCATTTCAGCTACGAGTTCGACGAAGACGGTTATGTAACAGAGTGGACAGAAGGATATACTACTTACTACGTTACATATTAAAAGATAACCTATCGCCCCCTTTTTGTAAAGTGTACCCCAAAACGTTAAACATAATACTTTTGGGGTACACTTCGCTTGACTCGTAAAACACACGACTCAAGAGTCGCAAACAACAGAATTATTAATTAATAAATATATAAAAGTTATGAAAACAAGATTACTTACAGTGTTAATGTGTGCGGTATTGCTGTTGCAAATAACAACGAAGGTGCAAGCACAGGCGAAATCAATTGTTTTGGGAAATCAAAATCCAGAGGCTAAATGGTACAACCCTTTTTATCCTCAAGTATTGGATAGTGTTGATGTTATGGATAATTCTGGAACACATAAATACGGAATAGCCAAAGTAGAATACGATGCAAAACAGCGTATCACAAAAATAGAGGACCAATACTATGGAGACAAAGTTGAGTGTATTTACGAAGACCGAGATAATGAGACTTTAATTACAGACAAAACATTCTATAGGGACGGTAATGAGTGGAAAGAGAGTTCTTCGCGAAATATCTATGCTTACGATAATAACGGTTTTCAAACTATGGAAGCTTACAGTTATTACAATGACGAAACTAAAACGTGGGAAATGTACCGTAAAGAAGAATACTCAAAACAAGGAGATGTTTTTACTCAAATAAACTATGAACTGGATGGAGAAACAGGAAAACTGACGAAGGACAGAAAATATGAAGACTCTTATAATGAAAGTGGAAAAACAACTATGTCGGCTTATTATTACTGGAGTGAAGAGTATAACGATTGGGAAGGAGACAGTAAAACGGAGTATGAATATGATGAGGAAGGTAGAAAAGTATTGGATATTAGTTATGACTGGAACTCTGCAACAGGTAAATGGAAAATCTCTTATAAAGCGGAATATGTTTATGATCGACGTGGAGATCAAGTAGAATACATGGTTTATGGATGGCTGCAGAGTTATTGGAATCCTAGACATGGAACTAAAAGAGAATATGTATATGATAATAATGGCAGAAAGCAGTCGTATAAACAATATAATTGGAGGGTAAGTAAATGGGAGTATGATTATAGTCATCTATATGAATATACCTATGATGATAAGGGTAATGCTATCTCGAGGATTGAAACTTCTGAAGATGGAGAAAATAGATATAAAGAAGAGTATGCTTATGACGACAAAGGTAATCAAACCATGTTTGCAGAATATACTTGGGATGTTAATGAATGGAGAGGTTATGAAAAAAATGAGTGTGCTTATGATAACAAAGGTAATATAGTTCTTAACATTGAATATGCTTGGGACTTGGAAACAAAAATCTGGATACTAAAAAGGAAAGGCGAATGTGCATATGATGAACACGGTAACAAAACAATACTAGTCGACTTGTATGCTGACTATCAAGGAGTATCTTGGAGATCTGGATCGAAAGAGGTGTTTGTCTTTGATGCTAATAATAAGCGAATAGAACGAAGGGTTTATTCTTGGGATGAAGACATACAGGCATGGGATGATGATGATGACTACTATACGAAATATAATAGCTATGGTAATGTTAGCGAAAAGAGAGATTCTTATACTTATGTTTACCACTACCGAGGCGATGGCACAGGCATCAACAATTCTATAAAAGCTAATCAGAATATCTACATCTCTGGCAACACCTTATATATATGTACTCCCATATCGGAGACTATCACAGTCTATTCCGTAACAGGCGAGTTGCTATATACTTTCGCTAAGCCAGCAGGCGAGGCATCGTTCACTCTTAATAACACAAAGCATCAGATGCTGATAGTGAGAACAGAGTCGGGAGAGATAAAGAAGATACTAAACTAAATAATCACAATAAACCAGAGCGAGCGGATTCAGTCGAGTCCGCTCGTTTGGTTTTAATTCGGGTCTACATCGTACTGTATAGTTACGTACTTATATTTTGGGTGTTCCGCAAACTGTTTCTTGGCGTTAGTTAGTATCTCTCTTACTGTTGAAATAGATGCATTGGCTTCTATCTTCAGTAAAATCTTTCTAATGTAAAGGTTTTGCACTTTCGCAACAATGGGTTTGTCAGGTCCTATCACTCTATCTCCTAACTCGTTTTGTAGTAGTAGAGTAAATTCTGTAGCTGCGGTATCTAATACGTTTTCGTATCTGTTTTTAAGGGTTATCTCTATAATGCGAAATAGGGGAGGATAGCGAAACAAAGTTCTTTCTTCTATCTGCATATTATACATAGCTTCGTAATCGTGGTTGAGTACGGCTTTTATTAAAGGGTGTTCGGGGTTAGATGTTTGAAGTATAACTTCTCCTTGTTTCTTTCTACGCCCAGCTCTTCCAGCTACTTGCGACATTAGTTGATAAGAACGTTCGTACGCCCTAAAGTCGGAAAGATTCATAAGGCTATCGGCATTAATTATGCCAACCAAGCCCACGTTGTCGAAGTCTAGTCCTTTTGAAATCATTTGAGTGCCTACTAATATTTTAGTTTTACCAGAGGCGAAGCGATATAGTATGTTGGATATTGATTGTTTCTTTTTTGCATTGTCGGTGTCTAAACGTTCGACCGATACGTCGGGGAATAATAAATTTACTTCTTCTTCTATCTTTTCAGTTCCGTATCCTTTGCTGTGTAGTTTTAAGCTTCCACAATCGGGACATTCGGTAGGTGTATTGTAAGTTCGTCCGCAGTAATGGCAGGTTAGTTTATTTAACTTTTTATGGAAGTTAAGACTTATATCGCAGCGAGAGCACTTGGGAGTCCAGTCGCATATCTTACATTGAATTAGTGGCGCAAAGCCTCTTCTGTTTTGAAATAATAAAACTTGCTCTCCATTATCTAAGGTTTCCTTCATCTTGTCTATTAATATAGGAGAGAATATAGATTTCATTAGTTTCTTACGGCGAAGCTCTTTTACATCAACGGGAGTGATATTGGGGAGTTCTGTGTTCTCGAAACGTTTTTCTAGTTTAATGTAACCGTATTTACCTTTCGATGCGTTGTAATAAGATTCGACAGAAGGAGTTGCGCTGCCCAATATAACTTTAGCTCCGTGCATAGTTGCTAAAACAATAGCAGCATTTCGGGCATTGTATCGAGGTGCAGGGTCTTGTTGTTTATAACTGCTTTCGTGTTCTTCGTCAACAATAATCAAACCTAAATCTTTATAAGGAAGAAATATAGAAGAACGCACGCCAAGAATTACTTGATAGGCATTGTCGGACAACTGATTGTTCCAGATTTCCACACGTTCATTATTGTTGATGCCAGAGTGGTAAACCCCAAGCTTGTCTCCGAAGAACTTCTTTAATCGTTCGGTTAGTTGTTCGCTTAGAGAGATTTCGGGGACTAAATACAGCACTTGTTTGTTTAGCTTTAATGCTTCTTTAATAACGTGAATGTATATTTCTGTTTTACCAGACGAGGTAACTCCGTGAAGCAGGCTTACGTCTTTTTCTCTAAAGCTAAGCATTAACTGTTTGTAAGCGTCTTCTTGTAGCGGAGAAAGTGTATTTGCATCAGCAATATCTTTGTCGTAAGTTTCTAAGCGGCTAATGTATTCGTCGTAAGTTTCTAAGATGTCTTTATTTAATAAGCCTTTAAGAGTAGAGTCGGAGGCTTTGCTTTTATCCAGAAGCTCTCTTTTGCTTATACCTTGTTTAAGCTTGTCTTGTTTTAGTAATTGAATAAAAGAAAGCAGTAAGTGTTCTTGTTTGGGAGAGCGTTTGGTTTTTGTAAATGCTTCTTGTAGCTTGTCGGAGTTTGAGTATTCGCTTGTTAGGCGAACAAAAGTTTCTTTTTTCTTTGTGTATTGCGCCGATTCTAATCTTAAGCCAGCAGGAACAACAGCTTTGAATACTTCTCCTAACGAACATAGGTAATAGTTTGCTATCCACTCCCAGAAGCGTAGTTGAGGTCTTATGATTACCGATTGTGGACTTTCGACCGAGATTATAGGCTTTATCTTGATTGTTTCTTCGGGCGGAACTTGTTTAATGTGTGATACAAGTCCGTAATGCTTAGCTCTACCGAAACTTACCAATACAATACAACCACTTACAATTTGTGCCTCCATTTGGGGAGGCACAAAATATGTAAACGTATTACCTAAGGGTACGGGTAGAACTACTTCTATATACATTTATTAGAAAAAGTAAGCTGCCGATACAGTCCAACCTCTTTGTTTACCGTTAAAAAGTTCAGTTGCTGCGCCGCCAACTGTTGTAGCTTTGAAGTCTTCGGTTAAACCTAACTGATAGTTAACACCAACTTGTAGTTTAGAAAGAAGTTCAACACCAATACCGAAGTTTAAACCAGCACCAAATGATTTTGCTTTAACATCTGCAGCTAATGCGTCTAAACTAAAGTCGTTGTTACCTAAGTTTAAGCTTGCATAAGGACCAACAGCAGCGTAAGCTCCTACAACATTCATAAATGTGATTTTGTACTTTAAGTTAATAGGAATAAAAAGAGTGCTTAATTTCTTTGATTCGTCGTTAACTTTAAGACCTTGTTGAGAATACATAATTGCAGCATCAAGACCTAAGCCAATAATAGGAACAGTAAATTCTACCATCGGACCAACTTGGAAACCTGTGTAATTCTCAGGGTCTAAATTGTTAGCACCATCACTTATAGATACTTTAGATAGATTTACACCAGCTTTTAAACCGTACTTAATTTGAGCATTAACTGTTAAAGAAGTTAGCACCAAAGCGCTAATAATAAGTAAAAAACTTTTCTTCATGATTATAAAATTGATAATTAATAATTAGTTGTTATAAATTAGTCTTTGAGATAGTAAACTATGCTTGTTACAACTCTTAGTGTTTTTATATGAGGAGAAAACTCATCTCTGTCGTATATAGACATTTGCCCTTGCGAAGCTGTTTTAATTTTCCCAAGTTTGCTGTCTGAGTCTTGAGCAAATCTTTCAGCACTAATTCGGGCATTCTTAGTTGCTTCTTCTATCATTTTGGGTTTAATATCATTAAGACCTGAAAAACTATAATTAATAGCATTTTCGTAAGCTCGGTTGGCAGAGATAGCTATGCCGTCGGCTATGAGTTGTTCTATTATAACAGGAACATTTTTACGAACTTTCTCTACATCTTTACTCGCAATAGTGATTGTAGATGTGATGTTGTATCTGTATTTGTTGTCTTTAGAAGCATATCTTTCGGTCTGATAATCTAATATGTCGGGTGTAGCAATAATAATTTCCTCTTTGCTAATATTACTTGCTTCCAGTAAATCAACAACTTTTTGAGTATTGTTGCTCATTTTTTTAGACAAAGCAACTAAATCGTTACCAGCCTCCTTGAAAACGATAGGCCAAAGCACATTGTTGGCAGGAACTTCAAGTTCCGAAAGACCTTTAACAGATACTGTTCTCTGAGAGTCCTGAATGCTTGTGATTCCGTTCTTTATCATTATTGAGCCTAAAAATATACCTATACCTATAAATATACCAGCCCAGAAAATTCCTTTGCTATTGGTAGTCATAATATAAAATATTAAAATTATCTGTCTTCTATGTAATAAATACAGTAATCTTGTGCGACAAAATTAATAAAATAATGTAAACTACAATATTAATTAATTAGATTATTCTCAAAACCTGCCTCTTTTATCAAGTTTACTACTCGCGGAACGTCATCTTCTTTTACCGTTAAAGTAGTTCCGGTGCCAGGTACAATAATTGATGAGCCTTGATTGTTTAGATAATATTCAATCTTTTCCGACAATAAAATACTTTCCAAGACAGATGCGTCGTTGGGGAAAGTAAAGACAGCTACAGTTACTAATTTCATAATGATATGTTTTATTTGTTGAACATTTTTAACCTCATATATAAACCAAACATACAAATTTAAGAGATTGTTTTGTATATTGTTCGTATCTTTGGCATAAATATTGTGTGTCTATAATATATGGATACGCCAAAGATACAATTAAACACATCAAATATACAAAAATGGACAACATAATTGCGCCACACATGGAAATTGTTATAGAAAAAAAGTCGATAAAGATGGAAGACTTAGAAAAAGATATACCTATTCTGGCTATAAAAAATATGCTTTTTTTGCCTGGAGTGCCTACGCCTGTAAGTGTAGGGCGAACCAAATCTTTGAAATTAGTAGAGGAAGCTCACAAAAAAGGTGAGTTTATTGGTGTTTTCTGCCAAAAAGACGTAAACGAAGAAGATCCTGGATTTAAAGATTTATATTCGGTAGGCTTGATTGCTCAGGTTGTTAATGTTATGAAAGAAGGAGACAATAAAACAACAGTACTCCTTTTGGGTGAAGAGCGTGTTAAATTAGAAAAAGTAACCAAACGTACACCTTATTTAAAAGGACGATTGTCTATCTTGGAAACTATAACTCCGGCTAAGGGGGATAAAGAATATAAAGAACAATTAAAAACCATAAAGGAGAAAGCTCTTAGAGTTATAACTTCTAAGGTGGCATTTCCCGACTTTGTACTCGATTCTTTGAAGAAATCTAAGGATTATAACTACTTGGCAAACTTGGCTTTTGCTAATGTAGGGGCCGAATTGCCTCAAAAACAGGAAGTGATTGCTTGTAACGATCTGAAAGAAAGAAATAATAAACTAATATCATTGCTTGATAAAGATATTCAGTTGCTTGAGATAAAAGAATCGATACGCAAGAAAACTCAGGTTGATATTGATAAGCAGCAACGAGACTATTTCTTGCAGCAAGAAATGAGAAATATTCAAGAGGCTCTTGGTGGAGATATTCAAGAAATAGAAATTAATGAGATAAAAGCGAAAGCTGAAACAGTAAACTTTACGCCCGAACAAAGAGAATATTTGGATAAAGAAATTACGAAGCTTGAACGTTTACACCCTCAGTCGCCAGATTATTCTTCTCAAATGGCTTTTATTCAAACTATGTTGTCTCTTCCTTGGAATAAATACACTAAGGATAATTTCAATCTTACAAGAGCGCAGAAAGTTCTTGATAGAGATCATTTCGGTATGGATAAGGTTAAGGAGCGTATTATAGAACATCTTGCTGTTCTTAAACTTAAAGGAGATATGAAATCTCCAATAATATGTCTTTATGGCCCTCCGGGAGTTGGTAAAACATCTTTAGGGAAGTCTATCGCTGAAGCTCTGAATAGAAAATACATTCGTATATCGCTTGGAGGATTGCACGATGAGGCTGAGATTAGAGGGCATAGACGTACTTATATAGGAGCTATGCCAGGTCGTATAATTAAAGGTATACAGAAGGTTGGCTCTTCAAACCCTGTGATTATACTTGATGAGCTTGATAAAGTAGGGCGCGACTTTAAGAGCGACCCAAGTGCAGCTTTGTTAGAGGTTCTCGACCCAGAACAAAACTCTAATTTTCACGATAACTATTTGGATGTTGATTTCGATTTGTCTAAGGTGTTGTTTATTGCTACCGCTAATTCGCTTAACGAAATATCGCTTCCTCTTTTAGATAGAATGGAAATCATAGATGTTAGCGGTTACATAATGGAAGAAAAGATTGAGATAGCTAAAAGGCACCTTCTGCCAACGCAACTTGAAAACCACGGTGTTCCTAAGTCTAAGTTCGACATTCCGAAGAAAACAATGGAGGTTATAATTGAGTCGTATACTCGCGAATCGGGAGTTCGTGAACTAAATAAAAAGATAGCAAAAATACTTCGTAAAGTGGCTCGTGCTATAGCTGGAGAAACCGAATATCCTCAAAAGCTTGACGTTGCAGATCTTTATGATTATTTAGGACCAGTAGAATACACTAAAGATAAATATGAAGGTAATGGTTATGCTGGTGTAGTAACAGGTTTGGCTTGGACTGCCGTTGGAGGTGAAATACTTTTCGTAGAAACAAGTCTTAGTAAAGGTAAAGGAACTCTTACTCTTACTGGTAATCTTGGAGATGTGATGAAAGAGTCGGCGGTACTTTCGTTGGAGTATATAAAAGCTCATGCTTCTCAATTTGGAATAAAAGAAGATGTTTTTGATAAATGGAATGTTCATATTCACGTGCCAGAAGGAGCAATCCCCAAAGATGGTCCAAGTGCAGGTATTACTATGACTACTTCTTTGGTTTCGGCATTTACACAAAGAAAAGTAAAGCCCAATTTAGCAATGACGGGAGAAATGACCCTTCGTGGGAAGGTTCTTCCTGTTGGAGGAATTAAAGAAAAAATCTTGGCGGCAAAACGAGCAGGAATTAAAGAGATCATTTTGTGTAAAGAGAACGAAAAGGATATTAATGAGATTAATGCTCTTTATTTAAAAGGACTAAAGTTTCATTATGCAAACGACATACAAGATGTTTTGAAGGCTGCATTATTAAATGAAAAGGTAGAAAATCCGATAGATATAAATTAAAAATTAGATTTAGAACTTCTTTACGTTAATTTGCTATCTGGCAAGTTATTAGTTAATAGAAAAAGGCTGAATCCTCTTGCTGAGGGTTCGGCCTTTTTTTTCGTCCTTTCGCAATTCTTACATAGCAAAAGAAGCTCTTTTTTATGTTGAAAATGCAAAGCTTCACTTAGGGGCGTCTCTCTACTAAGAGACCCCTTCTCTCTCTTAGTAGAAAGGCGAGGTATCTCTACTAAGAACGACGGGGTGGTTCTACTAAGAGAGATTAGGCGGTTCTATAAAGAGAGGTATCGGGTATCTACTAAGAGCGGCAAGGGGTATCTACTAAGAGCGACAAGGGGTATCTGCTAAGAAGCAGCTCCCCTATCTACTAACAACTACAAGGTGTTTATTATTATATAGGTATGGTGGTTTTTATACTCCTTTATATTAATTAACGTGAGTTCGATATAAGATTAGAATAAAGCAAGCTGCATGTCCTCTACATAATCAACTTTGATGGCAGGCTTCTTAGGCAGAAAGCTATAT
>JARXWK010000008.1 GCA_029916745.1 Dysgonomonadaceae bacterium PH5-43
ATAATAAGTTTCGTCATTACCCAAGGCAACATAGATGACAGGGAGCCTTTGTCCATGGACAGCTTCATTGAGAAGGTGTCCGGCAAACTTTATGCTGATAGGGGATATATTTCACAGAAACTCAAAGAAATCTTATTTGTCGATGGCATTCATTTTGTGTATAAAATGAGAAACAATATGAAAGGAGGAGAAATCCCATTAACCGACCGAATCTTGCTTCGTAAGCGGGCAGTGATTGAATCTGTTAATGATGAATTGAAAAACATATGCCAGATTGAGCACACCAGACACCGCTCTTTCACTAATTTTATAACCAATCTAATAGCAGGACTCTTAGCATATAGCTTTCTGCCTAAGAAGCCTGCCATCAAAGTTGATTATGTAGAGGACATGCAGCTTGCTTTATTCTAATCTTATATCGAACTCACGTTAAACAATGTTTGATTATTGAATATTCATTATCTTTGTCTCGAATATAAGTAGGTTATTATCAAGAAAATACAACTACTGTTTTAGTTGTTGTAAAGTATACATTGTTGAACATATAAAAATGATAAAAAAATATGAACACACTAATTATTTTTATAAAAGACAGAATGGCAAGAAATCAATTCCTTGAAATTCGCAAATTAGTATCTATCGTGGCTTTTATTTTTATTAGTACACAGGGTATCTTTGCTCAATTTACAGATGGACAAATAATAACAATACAAAGTGATTATAGTACGTCTAAAAATTATTTGTCGGCAAATTCCCGTGGCGATGCCATTACTAATCCTAATACTCATAGCCTTAATTGCTTGTGGAAAGTACATACAAATCCAAATAACACAAATCAATATTGTTTCGAAAGTGTAGCTTTTCCTGGTCGCTATATAAATAATAGCAGCAATAAACTTGCTTTAACTATTAGCAACAATACACCCACAAATAATTCCTACTTTTTCAAATTGACCGACAACAACACACGATTACAAAGCGTATCAAGCTCAAAATATTATTTTCGATACAACAGCGGTTGGTCTTTAAGTACTAGCAGTAACCCAATATCAGCGAGAAATTTACTTTTTGAAACCTACACATACACCCCTGACGAAGGTGAGGTAACAATGAGTATAGACCCACCTTCTAAAAAATTTCCATTATCAGGAGGTAGTCAAAACTTCACCGTGAATATTATTGGCGGTGGAGGAACTTTCAATTCAAGCACTACAAACAACTCTATACCAACGACTTCCTTCTGGGCGGGAGGGGTAACCCTTGAATACTCCGTAAACAACGATATTTTTCAAATAAGCAACACTTCAACTACTGGAGTTACCATAACCGTTGATGCCACCACACAACAAATAACCGGAACACTTACAGCTACAGCTAAAATCAATGACGAAACCGTCGCCACCGTTAGAGCTACACTTAGCACCTCTCTATCCCTTTCGTTTGCACATAAAAAAGGTGCATCGGGCAGAGCCTTAATTGACAATGGCAAAGGCATTATGATGCAAGGTGTACACGAGCAAAGGCAGGTTATATATATGAATGCCGGAGACAGTCGACAATTATTATTACCTCAGCAGAGTCAAAATTATATGGATGGCTATATCCGATGGTATAACTACGATACTGATGCTAAAATAGCAACGGGATTTTCTAAAACAAACGGGAGCAAAACTTTTACCGATGCTGTTTTTGGACTTTATACCACAGGAACCTCAAGCTCTAAAGTCGGCAATCCAGGCATAGCAACTTATACCATGCCTTCTACTGTTGCCCCAATAACAATAGCTTGCGATGTATCTCAGTATGGCGATTACACTAATACTGGAGGTATATTCACAGAACCCACCTTATCTTACCGAATGATATACGAAATTCGCCCAGCTTCGGAAATGGTCGAAATGTTAACTCCTTGCACTGGCGATAAGTTTTTTGAAGAACGTAATATTATAGCTCCTGCAGATGTTAGTATTAATATCGGACCTCAATATAAATATGTAGGAAGTGCCAATTCTTCTTATTACTATAACAACAACAGCACTCTTACCCAAATAACCTCCGCAACGTGGTATAAAAATGGCAATATACATTGGGTGTTAGGTGCTCCTGCTGATTTTCGTATGATTACTATTTCGGGAACCGCAGGAACAACAGACGTCTACACCTTAGTAGGTGAGGGTCATAATATTGTTAAACTTAATATTACATTTAAAGATGTTGCAAATAATGGCAATACACTAGGTATAGGTCCTATGCACGAAACCAATGGCACTGCAATTATTAACAATGCAACATTAAAAGAAAAATACACCCTACTCACCAGTCGCGATTTCGATTATCAAGACGGAGGAACGGGTAATTTATACCCCAATCCTCTACCCTGGCAAGAAATGAGCTATGGATTTACGTATACAGGAACTGGCTCTCCTACAAAATTAAGACTTCCAGGTTTTGCCGATCAAAGCGAATATGCTTTAATTCGTAACACTGCTAATTTACCTAGTGATGTTGACTGGCTACAAAAGGCTGTTGAAAATAAGAGTGGAACAAACAACGGCTACTTTGTGTATATAGATGCTGGTCTTCTTCCTGGTATTGTAGCAGATTTATCTGTAGATGGAGATTTATGCCCTGGTGCTACCCTTGCATTCTCTTGTTGGATTAATAATCTTGGAACTGGCACTAATCCTACACCTCCTAACCTAAACTTCATATTAACAGGAGTTAGCAATGGCGAAGTTAAAGAATTAGAATGCTTCACCACAGGTAATGTAAGCTCTGACGCAGACGATAGAGGTAAATGGCATCAAGTTTTTTATGAATTTACTCTTTCGGAAGAGAAATACGAAGAATATCGACTACAGATATACAACAACGGAACCAACTCTACTGGTAATGACTTCGGCATTGATGAAATCCGTATTTATACTAAGAAATTACCAAACAGAAGTACTCAAGCTATGGTAGACTGTAGTGCCGACGATGGCGTTCATACTGCTATTCTTGCAATAGACTATATGAGTCCCGCATATAAAGAAATCGTTTGGACAGAAAACGTTACCGAAGCAACCTTCTTCTATCAGTGGCAAGAAGAAAACGGCAATGTGGTGAATATAAACAACTACCTTAATATGGCTGGCTTATCTGATGGATATGGAAAGATAACTTTAGACAAATGGCAAACAGGAGATGACGCTCCCGGCACTGTCTATTCCAATTTAGCAACCTTTTTTGCCCAAGAAGGCACTCCTGACGAAACAACTTTCTTTTATGTAATGGAAAGCCTAAAAGACGCTAATGGCGATGACGAAATTCGTCCAGTGCTATATATTGTGCAACGAAGCGCAATGTTTACCGTAGGCAACACTTACTACTCTGCTGTAGCCGAGTCGGCAGAAGGGTTAGGAAGAGCTGATTGTAATACACGAAGTTCTTTTACCGTTCGCCAGCCTGTGAATGTTGTTATCGACGATGGAGGATTAGGATTAAGCACCAACACTCTTTGCGCTGGTAATAAATATACAGTTAGAACACAATTGTTTGCTTCCGATGTTGACGGCAACGTAGTTGAAGGCTATTGTCTTTCCGACTGGTACACTGGTAGAGAACTAACTCAAACCGAAGTAGATAAAATTAACGAGAACTTAAAACTCTTTAGAGGAGTATATAAAGATGCAAATACATTTGAGAAAACTGTTTCTGGCACATACACACAGGAGGTAAAAACTTATCTACTGGACTATAAAAATTATTTCATGCTTGCGACTAAAGATGTTGAAATTGCAGTACCTGAAGCTGGACAACCACTTGTTTATTATATCTTCCCGATTAAAGAAACAGCTGCACCCTTATCAACATCCGATACTGGAGAGTTTATTTTCTGTACCGAACCGCCCGTGCGAGCAGAGTTCAAAGGTGTTGCTTTAGCTAAGTACGGAGATGTACAATTAGGCAATTTACCACCAGAAATAGAAGATAAAATACCAAATGTAAGAGTATCAAAAAATACCGAGATAATAACAATACCTGTTTACGACTCCAACCTTGCAGATGAAGACGGAGATGTACACGGCAGCATTGACGAATTTATTATTTACGAATCTACAGACCCTGCCTATAACAGTGACAAAACGTACGTTTTAGAAGTTCAAGAGGGTATATTGTCTTCAGGTAATTCTCTAAAACTTAAAGCTAAAGCTACTGGCAATACTTTAGAACTAAAAGAAGGATACACTTATAGTTTTTATGGAAATATAGACACCGACGAAAACTTTGGCGATTGCAGCGTTAGAGCAACATACTTTAATCTTTTAGTTGTGCCAGAAGTAGTGGTATGGAGTCCACAGGGTGATAACAGCTCTTGGAATAACGACAACAACTGGAAAACAACTGATGGACGTTCAGGATTTGTTCCGTTAGCTACAACTGATGTTATATTAAAAACTAAAAATGCTAATGGAGATATTGTTACTTGGCCTACTTTAGTTACAACATCAAACAGCCCCGAAGATAACGACTATCATACGCTAGGTGCTGGTGCCACCAATTATATAACATACGATGTTCATTACGCAAAAAATGCTTGTAAGAATATCTACTTAGAGCCTGGTGCTAAGTTGGTTAATCAACACGCGTTGAATTACGAAAAAGCATTTGTTGATATGAAAGTCGATCTTTACCGTTGGGTAATGCTAGCTCCTCCTTTGAAAGATATGTATGCGGGAGACTTCTTTATTCCTAAAAACGGATACTCGAAACAAGAAGGTTTCGAAGATGATGGAAGTATTTTCTATTCACAATCTACCCCACCCGATCACAGACGTTACGAATATCCAAACTGGCAATCTATATATGGTAAATCGTCGTTAAACATTGCTTATGAAAATATGGACGGATATCCTATCAACTACGGCAACGACGGTTGGTTAGATAAGCCTACAAACTATTTAGCTGAAAAATATAATCCTGGAACAGGGTTGGGTATTTGGGCTGAAGATAGAGTACAAACTGGTAATTGGAAAGATAAAAAACCTGTAACTTTCCGATTCCCAAAAACTCAAACTTCTTATTACTACTATAACGATAACGATGCTCAAATGAGCGAATATGCATCTACTTCAAGAGGAAGTAACAATGCTGCTTTCAAATTTGCTTTCGAACCAAATGCAACTGACACAAATGGAGACCCTATAATGAAAGTTACAATAAATAACGATGCTGAAGGTTCTGTATTTTTAGTAGGAAATCCATTTATGGCAGATTTAAGTTTAGCCGCTTTCTTAGCACAAAATCCTCATTTGTCGCGCACGGTTAGAATATTCACTAATAACGGAGAAGACTATGAAGGTGTAAATCCTCCCATAGGCGACGAAACTGTTATTTTAGAAACTGGCACTAAAACATCTGAAGGCATTTATGCTCTATCTGAAGGAAATCAAGAACTAAAAACTTGGATACAACCAATGCGTTCGTTCTTAGTTGAATTGGCAAAAGGAACTTCTAAAACTCTCAAAGTTATATTCACTCCAGAAATGGCAGGTTTCGTTTACGACACCGACACTGAAGCATTAAGAAGCAATGTGAATAAAAAGAAAAGGGATAGATTAACTATATCCGTCGATTGGGAAGGCAACAATAGTAAAACTATGATTGCCTTCAACGATAAAACATCAACAAGCTACGATAGTAAAGAAGATGCGCTGCTGTATTCGGGTATTTTCCAAAATTCGACTCCTGCTATTGCTGCCTACTCTGTTGCTGACAACAAAGCTTTGAGCATTAATTTAATTCCAAAAGAAGAATCAATTATGATTCCGTTAGGGTTGATGGTGAATCCTAAACAAGAGCAAGATGTTTATGCTTCGTGGACTTTCTCAGGATTAGATGGTATAAATTATGATTTATATCTACTCGATACTAAAACTGGGGAACATAGCATACTAAAAGAAGATACACAGTTAGATTTAGAAACACCAACTAATAGTCAAAGATATTTTATTGTTGGAAATAAGCTTAACGATGTGTCTATTCCTTCTGTAGAGATTGAAGACTCTTCAAAGAGTAATGTAAAAATCAGTCAAGAAGGCACAGGTAAAGCAGTTATATATTCAACAGATAAAATTAAAGAGTATAGTTTCTTCAATATTTTCGGACAATTAATTAAATCTGAAAACAACATAAACCAATCTGTTTGTAGCGTTTCGCAGCTTACTACTGGAATATACATAGTTAACGTGATTACTGAAACATCATCAACGACTCTAAAAGTAATTATAAACTGATATGAAGATTAAATTATTTATAATTAGTGCTTTAATGCTAATAACCTTTTCTCTTCAAGCTCAGAACTATGATTTTAGCGAAGGGGTTCAAAATGAAGGAAATGTAACGTATTCTATTGATGAATGCGCACTACCTTCAGATAAATACTTTAATGAGTTTATTAGAAACGAAGGAGTATTAAGAGCTCCAGGCAGACCAGAAGGAAACGATGGCGCTATTGGAAATCCAGCCCCTGTAAGAGATGGGGTTATGCTAATCGTTGGATTAGCTATCGTTTATGGGGCTATTAAAATTAAAAGAAGAAAAACATGTAAGGAATAAAACAGATAGAAAAACACTTAAACACGAAATGAGGGTGAGTCAAAATAAAAAAAAGTTGGCACACCCTCTATCTTTTTTGATGAGTCTTCTTCCTTGAAACACAACAGTAAAGCTAGATACCTTCTCAAACCAAAGCAACGACAAACAATTACCACCAATAATCTTTTTCGGAAAACTTTTCAATCAAACAAAATCAAACAAACATTAACTATCAATTAGTTAGCTTTTATTTTAGAAAACTTAACAATTTATTTGAACAAAAACACTTATCCTTTGAGTGAATATTAGAAAGATTATATATACTTTTGCCTTCTCATTACTATTAACATATTCAATAAAAGAACAAAGATATTATGGACGTGCTTATCATTAAAAGAGATGGCAAAAAAGAGGTTTTCTCTTTAGAAAAGATTAAGAATGCAATAGCCAAGGCATTCTTGTCGGTTGGTAGTTTCGCTACGCAAGACGTAATAACAAACATTCTAAGTCGCGTAACTATAAGTAACGATATTACAGTTGAAGAAATTCAAAATCAAGTAGAGGTTGCTTTAATGGCCGAACGCTACTATGCGGTTGCTAAATCGTATATGCTATATCGACAAAAGCACACAGAAGACAGAGAAGTTGCCGAGAAACTAAAATTCTTAATGAACTATTGCGATGCTCAAAATGCTGCATCTGGCAGTAAATACGATTCAAATGCCAATGTAGAGAATAAGAATATGGCAACTCTTATAGGCGAACTCCCTAAATCTAACTTTATTCGTCTTAACAGAAAGATGCTTACCGACCGTATTAAAGAAATGTACGGAAAAGAAATCTCTGACAAATACATTGATTTACTTAACAATCATTTTATTTACAAAAACGACGAAACAAGCTTAGCCAACTATTGTGCAAGTATAACTATGTATCCTTGGCTACTTAAAGGCACTGCCGAGATAGGTGGAAACTCTAAACCTCCCACTAATCTTAAATCTTTTTGCGGAGGCTTTGTAAATATGGTATTTATGGTATCGAGTATGCTTAGCGGTGCTTGTGCCACTCCCGAATTTCTTATGTATATGAACTATTTCATAGGCTTAGAATACGGCAATGACTACTACCAAGGAGCCGACAAAGTTGTTGATCTATCAAAAAAACAACGCACAATAGATAAAGTTATCACCGATTATTTCGAACAGATAGTTTATTCTATAAACCAACCAACAGGAGCAAGAAACTTCCAAGCTGTATTTTGGAACATATCTTACTACGACAAGTATTACTTCGACAGCATATTCGGAGAATTTATTTTCCCCGACGGAAGCAAACCACATTGGGACTCTCTTAATTGGCTACAAAAACGTTTTATGAAGTGGTTCAATCAAGAACGTACTCGTGCTATTCTTACTTTCCCTGTAGAAACAATGGCTCTGCTTACAGAAAACGGAGATGCTAAAGACAAAGAATATGGAGATTTTACTGCCGAGATGTATTCCGAAGGTCATTCTTTCTTTACTTACATAAGCGACAACGCCGACAGTTTAAGTAGCTGTTGCCGACTTAGAAATGAGATTACCGACAATGGTTTCAGTTACACTTTAGGTGCAGGTGGAGTTTCTACCGGCTCGAAGAGTGTGCTTACTATAAATCTGAACCGTTGCATACAACACGCTTACCGAAAAGGTATTCATTACCAGTTTTTCTTAGAAGAAGTTATTGATCTTGTACATAAAGTGCAAATGGCTTACAACGAAAACCTTAAATATATGCAAGAAAAAGGTATGCTTCCGTTGTTCGATGCTGGATATATAAATTTAAGTCGCCAGTACCTTACCATAGGCGTAAACGGTTTAGTTGAAGCTGCCGAGTTCTTAGGTATGGAAATTAACGATAACGATAACTACCAAAAGTTTGTGGAAAACATCTTAGGTACGATTGAAACTTACAACAAGAAATATCGCACAAAAGAATTGATGTTTAACTGCGAAATGATTCCTGCCGAAAACGTTGGTGTTAAACACGCTAAATGGGACAAAGAGGCTGGATTCGTATCTAAGCGCGACTGCTACAACAGTTATTTCTATATAGTAGAAGACGAATCTCTTAACGTAATCGACAAGATACGCCTTCACGGTAAGAAATACATAGAACATTTAACCGGAGGTTCGGCTCTTCACTTAAATATGGAAGAACATTTAAGCAAAGAACAATATCGCCACTTACTTAAAGTAGCAACTGCTGAGGGTTGTAATTACCTAACATTCAACATTCCGAATACGGTATGTAACGATTGTAACCACATAGATAAACGTAATCTAAAAACTTGTCCTAAATGTGGAAGCGAAAACTTAGATTACCTAACTCGCATCATCGGTTATATGAAACGAATAAGCAATTTCTCACAACACAGACAAAAAGAGGCTAAGCTTCGTCATTATGCTACGGTACAACAACTATAATATAGTATTCCAAGAAATTCCCAACGAAGTAACTCTGGCAATAAACATCTCCAATTGCCCTAATCGTTGCAAGGGCTGCCATAGTCCTTACCTCTGGGAAGACTCTGGAAATTTACTAAACAAGGAATCTTTAATGGAACTGCTAAACAAGTATGGCAGTTCCATTACTTGCGTCTGCTTTATGGGAGGAGATATTAGTCCCTACGAAGTAGAAGAGCTTTCTGTGTTTATACGTAAAGAATACAATCTTAAGACAGGTTGGTATTCCGGAAAAAACAAATTACCACAAAACTTATCCATATCTAACTTTAACTACATCAAACTTGGCGCCTACATTTCTGAATTAGGAGGGTTAGATTCGCCTACTACAAACCAGAGAATGTATAAGATAGAGAATGGAGAGATGAAGGATATTACCAAGTGGTATCACAAATAAAGCACAATTCTTTAGTCTTATCATTTCCATAATAATCATGAATAAAGATAGGAAAAGCACTCAATACTGCAACCATTGGCGGTTCCCTATTAATGAACTTACTTAATTGATTCGTAAATATTAAAGATTGAGTAATAATATCTTCAGGAAATTCAAAGGAATCAAATACGATATAATTCATCTTCTTCAAATGAACATATATCAATCGCTTCCACACTTCAGTATTATAAAGAGTGAAATTGCTTAATTCTTTCATACAAGTAGAATGAACAAGATTTTTATAGTTAATATTCTCTTTACACTCCACATTCAAGTATTTAAAAGAATTATAACAGTCAATATGCTTTAGAGACTCTACCATAGGATAACTAATATAGAGCTTTCCCTTATCTGTTTCTTCATTAAAGAAGTTCAAAAGTTTATTCAATTTATCATCATCTGCCACAGTGGAATGTCCATCGTAATCAAAGAACATATAAATCTCAGCGAAATCAGTTCTTCTATAATTCTTCAATATATCGGCATTTTGAGTTCTTTCTTTTAACAAGTTGAAAGTGTCTAAATCTTCATCAGCTTCTATATCTCTATAGATTTGATAAATCTCTCCCGAATATACACAAGTAACAACTGTATTATCTGGCACAAAAAACTCTTTTTGTAAGTTATCTACAATTTGCTTTTCGGTTTTGATTCCTTCGAATACAAATAAAATATTAGTCGACATTAAACGATTTTGCTTTATACATTTTTTCTATATTATGAGCTTCCCTTAATTCTTTCGATGTACATTTAGATAAAGAACGAATCTTTTTCTTATTCATCAAAAAATAGCAATCGGGTCTTAGTAAATCATTGGTTAGTATAGCTGTATTATGAGTAGTAAGCACAAACTGCACTCCTGTTTTTTTCAATTCATCGACTACTAAAGTCGACAACTCGTGATGATAAAAAGCATCAAATTCATCTATAAATAAAAAAGAAACTTTATATTCTTGTCTAATACTTTGAAACCAATAATAAAAAAGCGTCAGAGCATTAGTGCCCGTCGACATAAGGCTTGCAAATGGCAACTTCTTTCCATTAAAATCTAATACCAACGACTTTACATCTAATTCATCAATAACATCTAATTTGCATTCAATCCCTGCTCTATTTAAAAATGATTCAAAATCGTCAACATTACCTTTATCTATTATGTCTTCCATAACATTCCGTATTCCCTTTTCCAACCCCATATAAGTAGGAGATTGCAAAGAGCGAAAGTATAACATACAATCAATAAACTTAAAGAAGTCAACAAATGCTGTATTTACAGGATTTAAGGCTAAGTCGGTATTATTTCTAATATACTTCAATACGGATAGTTCACTATTGTTTATTTCTGTTTTTAGCATCTCTGCTCCTTCAAATTTTATTATTGCATTAGAATCTTTTTTTCTGTCAAAATAAACAAGTTCTTCATTATCGATAGTAAATTTTTCGTAAACAATGGTCTTGTAATCTGTTTTCCTATACTCATAAGTTACTATTTTTGAGTTTATTAAAAACTCATAATAGAACTCCGCTTCGTCTGATTGACTATAAGCATTCAGATAATGATCATATGCTAATTCATTCCTAAACTTATCCGTTAAATGCTCTATAATATCAAAAATCGCTAAGGCTAAGTTCGATTTCCCAACACCATTATGTCCGTAAACAATAGCATTGTTTACAATACCATTCTTAACACAATCTTTATTAAAACCGTATCCGTTTGTATCTGTCAAATCAAGTTCAAAACTGTCTTCAAAACTCTTAAAATTTGAAACTCTAAATTTACATAGCATAGCACTCATTATTAAGTTCAAGACAAAGGTATGTAAAAAAAACAACAACTGTAGTTTTTTTACGGTAATTTCCCCAAACCATTAATTCCCAACTCTCATTTTTTTGTTATACTTTTGCATACTTAATTAACAAGATGAAAGTTTGCATTGCCGAAAAACCAAGCGTTGCAAGAGAAATCGCCTCAATACTTGGTGCTAATAGTAAAAGAGATGGATATTTTGAAGGGAACGGATACCAAGTTACTTGGACATTCGGGCACTTTTGCACCCTACAAGAACCTCACGACTACTCTCCCACTTGGAAATCTTGGTCGTTAAACACTCTCCCTATGATTCCTCTGCGTTTTAGAATTAAGCTTATAGACAACGATGGAGTTAAAAAACAATTCGGAGTAATAGAAAATCTTATCGCAAATGCCGAAGAGGTAATAAATTGTGGCGATGCCGGACAAGAAGGAGAACTAATTCAACGATGGGTTATGCAAAAGGCTCAATGCAAAGTGCCAGTTAAACGACTTTGGATTTCTTCTCTTACCGAAGATGCCATTCGTGAAGGGTTTGGCAACCTAAAAGACCAAAGCGAATTTAATAAACTTTACGAAGCTGGTCTTTCAAGAGCTATAGGCGATTGGCTTCTTGGCATAAACTCTACCAGACTTTATACTGTTAAATACGGACAAAACAAGTCGGTGCTTTCTATAGGAAGAGTGCAAACTCCAACCCTCGCAATGATAGTAAACCGACAATTAGAGATTGAAAATTTTAATCCGGAGCAATATTGGGAACTTAAAACCGCATATCGCGACACTACTTTTTCTGCCACAAAAGGAAAGTTCACCAACAAAGAGGAAGGAGAAGCTTTTTTAGAGAAGATAAAACTTTCGGAATTTGAAGTTACCGATGTTTCTGTAAAAAAAGGAGAAGAAGCCCCTCCCCGATTGTTCGATCTTACTTCTCTTCAGGTTGAGTGTAATAAAAAATTTGCATTCTCTGCCGAAGACACCCTCAAAACAATACAATCTTTATACGAAAAGAAACTTACAACATATCCTCGTGTTGATACAACTTATCTGAGCGATGATATGTATCCCAAAATACCAAATATACTTAGAGGACTAAGTGGCTACGAAAGTCTTACTGGAAATTTATTATCCGCAAAAATACCCAAAACAAAAAAAGTTTTCGACAATAAGAAAGTTACAGACCACCACGCCATCATTCCTACTGGGGTTAAGGCTAACAACATTTCCGATAACGAACGAAAGGTTTACGACTTGATAGCTAAACGTTTCATTGCTGCCTTTTATCCTAATTGCAAAGTAGCAACAACTACTGTAATGGGGAAAGCGAGCGATGTAGAATTCAAGGTAACAGGCAAGCAAATATTATATTCGGGCTGGCGTATAGTGTTTGGAAACGACGAAACAAGCGAAGAGAACCTACTACCTGCCTTTACCGTTGGGGAAAAAGGCGAACACGCTCCTGCTTTGAACGAGAAATGGACTCAACCTCCAAAGTACTACACAGAAGCTACACTTCTTCGCGCTATGGAAACCGCTGGCAAGAGCATCGACAACGAAGAACTTCGTGATGCTATGAAAGAAAACGGAATTGGCAGACCATCAACTCGTGCTGCTATAATAGAAACTTTATTCAAACGTAATTACATAAAGAAAGAAAAAAAGAATCTGCACGCAACACAAACAGGGATTGAACTTATTGGCGTTATAAAAGAAGAACTTCTTAAATCGGCAGAGCTAACTGGTCAATGGGAAAAGAAACTTCGCCAAATAGAAAAAGGAGAATATAATCCCGGTCAGTTTATTAATGAACTCAAAGAAATGCTTGGTCAGATAGTTATAAATGTAAAAAACGACTGGGGAAGAGTTACAATAATTGAAGAAAACAACAAACCAACAACCGAAAAAACAACAAAAAAGAAAGCCACACCTAAAAAGAAAACTACAAAAACAGAAAGCCTCGACCCAAACCTTTGTCCTAAATGTAAAAAAGGACGAATTATTAAAGGCAAAACATCTTACGGCTGTTCTGAATGGAAATCTGGTTGCGATTACAGAAAGCCTTTTGAAAACTAAGAGTTGTGTGCTTCGCACAAGTTAAAAACTAAAAGATAAAAACTAAAAGTTGGCGCAAAGCGAAGCCAATCGCAATGCACAGTAGAGATGTGGGGTGCCGCATTAGTGTCCGCTAAAAATTGATGTACATATACCCTTTAGATAGGTGATAGCCCGAATGGGCGATATATCCATAACCTTAGGTGAGCGAAGCGTTACCTAAGGGAATAAAAGTTAGCGCAAAGTTTCACACATTGATATAATCCGTTTCATACTTTGAAACGATCCGTTTCGCAGTTTGATATAATTCGTTTCACGGTTTGAAACTACTTGTTTCATATAGGTGAAACACTTTGTTTCATACTAATGAAACAACCTGTTTCATACGGGTGAAACGACAAACAAGCAAGCTAAAAACTGGTGTGCTTCGCACAAGTTAAAAACTAAAAACTAAGAACTAAAAGTTGGCGCGAAGCGAAGTCAATCGCAATGCACAGTAGAGACGTGGTGTGCCGCATTAGTGTCCGCTAAAATAAATTAAGATTTTGAAAACTATCATTTTGACAGTTCTTGTATTCTTTTTCTTCGGAAAAAAAGTCTTTCAGGTTCTTCCTTTCGAAGAGAGAGATTCCAAGAATTCTTAAGAGGTCAAATGTGGGAATCTCTATTTTGTAATCTTTTTCTACTATTGCAATCATACAATAAGTTATAATTGCCACGTAAATCTGAATTTTTACAGCATTCTCCGACATACCATAAAACCGCTTTATTTTTAGGTGTTGTTTAACCCATTTAAAGAAGATTTCTATCTGCCATCGACATCTGTATAAGTGAGCTATTTTATCCGGTGTCATTTCAAAATTGTTAGTAAAAAACTCGAATACACGATTCTTTTCTTCAGAATAATAATATACAATTCTTAGAGGTTGTTTATATCTTGCTGCAGCCCAACGACCGGATAATTTAATTTTCAAATCCCTTAAAACTCCGTTAGATTTGTCAGAACAATTAAATTCTTCAAGTATTTCATAATACATCTTCTTTTTACGTCGCACTATGAAAAATGCTCCTAAATCATCTATTTTTGATAAAGACAATAACTTCACATACGCCTTGTCAAATATATAGAAAGATGCTGTTTCATAAGGAAATAAATCCATCACGCCTTGGTCTCGTACTGTATTGTCAGTTATAATATTATGAATTGGTATTCTAGTAAGCAGGTCTAAAAGCACATGTAGTTTAAGACCTCCTTTACCTGCTTGCGTTGTCGACCACCAGTATTTGTTGATATCCAATGGTATGGAAGTTGAGTCGACTGCAAATACACGGTAATCAATTCCATCCATAAATAAATCATCTACATTGACTCGCTTCTTTTGCGCAAGCTCAATCACACGTTCTGCAAACAGTTGAAAAATTTTGAGTTCTCTTCGCTCATTAGCTTCTGACAATGTTGTTCGGCAAACGTCCTTCCCAAAGCCCATGTGATGAAACTTTGATTTATGAAATTTAAGCGAAGTAATTATGTCGCGCAAGCTCTCCCGAGAGGACAATTGAGCCCATATCAAAACCATTAAATGATTCCAACAGGTAAACGATTTTACATGTTTATTACCTTGGTATTTTTTTACTAAATACTCAAAGTAATCTCTTGGTAGAAATTGACATAACTGCGTAAAAATATAGGTCCCTTTATTCATTAAGTAGCAATTTGATAGTTGCTACAAATATATAGAATTGAAAACCTCCGACAGAAAATAATAACGTAAATCGTTAATTATACAAAAGATAGAGCTAATATTAATGAATTTAACCGGACACTAATGCGGCGCGCCACGTCTCTACGATGCATCGCGAGTTTACCGCTTTGCGCCAACTTTTAGTTTTTAGTTTTTAGCTTGTGCGAAGCACACCAATCTTCCGAAATTGCTCGTTCAATTCTGCTATTCTTGCGATTAGTTTATCAAACGTCAGAGATTCTCCATAAATCATTGAAGATTGCATTTTTGAATAATCATCTTTCCAATATTGCATAACTCCTTTGGGAGGAACAAAAGAAATAGCTCTTGGCAAAAGAGTATCATAGTCAAATCCTTTAATTCCTATAAATTTCCGACGGTGTTCAACTGTAGCTTTATACAATTCTATATCCAACAGAGCCTCTTTTGCGATAGACTTATCCATAAGTTTTTCCAAATCATAAATATGTCGAGACATTCTTTCTACTCTAATGTCTTTCATTTCTTTTGCAAACTCTTCATGGAGCAAAAATGCTTTTTCAAGAAATGTTCTCTTAGGAGAAACAGCTCTAATAATAAAAGATTTTTCAGCAAACGTTGCATTCGGAAACCCTTGAGAAATCATAGAATTTATTTCAACTGTTTCTATTGGTTCATTCATCGATCTACCACTAACTTCCACCAAAATACGGCTTTGCAAATAAGAAGTTTCCGAAAATATGGATTTATAGTGTACTTCTATTATTTCTGGGTCTGTAGTAGTAACAGGAGTTACATTAACCTTGACTTCGAATAAGGATTTATCAATTCCTAATTTCAATAACTGTTTTTCTATTTCTATACTCAGAGTCTCTCTAACAAAAGAACAAGACGCACGACGAAGTTTATCGCTTATTTGTGTTTTAGATAATTCGCCACTAAATCCTAAAAACTCTCTATCAATGGCGATATCTACATCTTCAGAAAAACGTTCTATCAGATTCCAGCATTTACTTAAAGAAGTTCCTCCTTTGAAGGATATATGTTGCGCAAAAGGAGACGTAAACAAAGCTCTCAACACAAGACTTACCCACCAATCTTTTTCAATGACTATAGAAGACTGCCCTACTCTTTTCGACAAGTCTTCGATTATATTTATTCGTCTTTCTTTTGCTATATTGAGCCAATTATTCATTTTCTGATTTGTTTATTAATGACAGAATAATATCCTTAATCCACCGGGGGGCGATATAAGCATCTGATATAATTATTTCTTTGGATTCCATTTTTAGTACTTTGTTAACCTGCTCTAAGTCTTTATCCGTCACTTCATTTCTACCTATTTCTTTTAATGCAGAGACCACTAAAGGGGCTATCTCTCCCTTAAAAGAAAAATTTTTAGGTGCAGTTTGCTTGAAAGTAATGGTTTGTCGGTCAATTTTAACCTTGCGAGGTATGCCATCGGTCAAATAAACAACATTCATAGGCACTTGTGTAGATAAGCCTAATCTATTCAATGCGTATGCACCTGTAGGTATAATTCGAGCTTTATCTCTGGCGGCTATCGCTTTTGCCACCGTATCCACTGATGGATATAATATTCCTAATTCGCTATCTATCACAGGATATAAATAGACTCCTTTGGATAAACGTAATATTATCTCGTCTTTACAGATACGAGAAAGGGATTGCCTTATAGATTCGTTACTCCCTAAATGGTCAAACTGTTCAGGAAAAAAAATCTTTCCTCGCACAAAGCCATTGATTGTTGTCAATATCTGTTTATGTATTGATTGCATTTTCTTTCGCTTTTAATTATGTCACAAAAGTATAAGATTTTTGTGACAAATCCTATTGTTTCTGAATTATTGTATATAGGTTATAGAACTATGGGGTAGCCCGAATGGGGTATATATCCATAACCTTGGGTGGGCGTAGCGTTACCTAAGGTTGTTGTGGTATGATACCCTTCTATTACACGAGACGAGACGCGGCGCGCCACGTCTCTACGATGCATCGCGAGTTTACCGCTTTGCGCCAACTTTTAGTTTTTAGCTTTTAGTTTTTAGCTTGTGCGAAGCACACCACCCTACGGATAATTTCGCTCGCCATACGGCTATGCAAATTCTACCCCTTTGTGGGTCAGTGGTAGCCCGAATGGGCTATATATCCATAACCTTGGGTGAGCGTAGCGTTACCTAAGGTTGTTGTGGTATGATACCCTTCTATTACACGAGACGCGGCGCGCCACGTCTCTACGATGCATTGCGAGTTTACCGCTTTGCGCCAACTTTTATCTTTTAGTTTTTATCTGCGAGCTTGCTCGCTTACGCTTTGCGCCAACTTTTATCTTTTAGTTTTTATCTTTTAGTTTTTATCTTGTGCGAAGCACACATCTGTTTTTTATCAAAAATTTGGAATTTCTCAATAATTATACATACCTTTGCCTTCTTAATTAGTAAAGAGGCATACGTTTCCCAGAGAGGGAAACTTGGTAGGTTTTGTTATAACACTTTAATGAACGCATTATTGAGCACATTTTTAACACAAAGATGCCCTTATCATGTTTGGGATTTTCCCTGAAACGTCATAGAGTTAAGAGTTTTTAAACACAAAAAACTTAACCCTATGGCTTTTGGTGTGTCTTAATTTCAACGCAAACGAACATTTAATTAACAATTAACAATTAACATAAAGAGAAAAACAATTATGAACAAAAAAAGACTTTTTGAAAAACGAAAGCAACATACATTGCGGAGCTTAGTGCTACTTGCAATATGTTGTTTGGCTTTAATAAGCACTAATGAGGTAAAGGCAGATGTTGCACTTTACGTTAATGCTGCAAGATCTGGCACTGGAGCAAACGCTGGAACATCGTGGGCTACAGCTTACAAAAGTTTAGCTGAAGCTGTAGAGATTGCCCATACAACAAGAAAAGATGTTACGCATATTTTAGTAGCAAAAGGCACATATATGCCTGGTGATACTCACCATTATTTTGGCATAATACCTGGGGTGCCTGGTAATATAGATGGAGCTGGTCTAGTTTCTGTAAAGTATTTCGCAGATCAACTTTATGCTAACCCTAGCACTTATGTAGCCTCAAGCGACACAGCCAATGTTATAAAAACTGTATTACCAAGTTTTTATTTCAGACGCGATCTTGTTGTATTAGGTGGATACGCTAGCAATGTTTCAGATCATAGTACTGATGCAGCTACTAATGCAAAGTATTTCATCAAAAATTACACACGAGATATAAGTGAAGGTGCGACTATTCTAAAAGGAAAACCAGCTGTTAAGGTAGGTAACGCAGGTTATGCTGGAACTTTACATGTTGTATTAATAGCCAATGTGTCTGACAAATTTCAGCTTGATGGTTTTACTATAAAAGAAAGTTCTGGTAATTCTCTAGGAAACTCAACAGCAAGTAGAAGATTATACATAAATGGTATCAAGAGCACAGTAAAGGGTAACCTTAGGGTAATATCCCATCTTTGTGGTGGTGGAATATACAATCATAATGCCAAACTTCATATCAAAAACACATACATAACAGATAATACGGTATCCGGTGCTGGTGCAGGTATATACAATACCGAAGAATCTTCAATAACATTAACCAATGTTCATATTAACAGAAACACATCCAATGGTAACGGTAAAACTGAAAACGGTAATGGTGCAGATTCTGGATCTAACGGTAGCGGAATGTGTAATTACAGAGGTTCTTCAGCTACATTAAACCATGTATATTTTTCTGAAAATACAGGTACGTATGTTATAAAACTTGACATTACACAAGAACATAATTTAAATGAAATGGAGATTCTAGAAATATCCAAGCCATCTTCATCAGTTTTCAACTATGTAACCATAGAAAATAATAATGGTTCAGCAATATACGTAGGTGCTAAAAACTCGCTTACAATCAACGATACTGAATGTAAAATACAAAATAATTTTGATGGCATTTCGAATGCAGGAGGAATTGTAAAAGCGACTGGACTAGAGATAACTAACCATGAAACAGCTGTAAACAATAGTGAAGGTCAGTATTTAGTAGACGTAGCGGGCACTTCAACTTATACGTACATAGATGGAGATATGACTCTGACCAATGTAAAGATAAAAAAATTTACGACCTTAGGAGTTCACAATTACAGCACCAATGGGAATCCTTCATCCAAGACTGGGTGGTTGAAAATGAAAGATGTGAGCATAACTGAAGGTAGAATAAATAGAACCTCTAGTACCGCTTCAACCATCTATGGACTTGGACTTCAAAATTCAGGAGGAAAAGCTGAACTAATTGGAGGATATATAAGCAATAATACAATCCTAACCAATTATTCTAATATGATTAAAATCTTTGGGGTAGGAGTTTGCAATCGCAATGCAGGATCATTAACTATGACCAATGTAACTATATCCAACAACACTGGTTCTGCTGTTAATTCCAGCAAATCAGCGACCTACGCTTTGGGTGGAGGATTGTGTAATATTGATGAAAATACTAAATTAAATTTGATTAATGTAGCTATAATAGACAATGCGATTTCAATAAACAATACCTTTACTGGCACAGACACACCTGGATACTTTTGGGCTTTAGGAGGAGGATTTTACAATAATGCCTATGGGGAGCCAGCTACTCTAACATTAACCAATGTGACTATAGCGGGGAATACAGTTCAGGGATCTCTTAGTCGTCCAGATGATACAACTAATAAAAAACCTAAAGAATATAGGTTTTTAGTTGACGGAGCTGGATTTTGCAATCACAGTAATCTTGGTGTTAGTGGTGGACAAACAGCTATAATACCCACTGTTAATAACTCGCTTATAACACTAAATAAAAATCTAAGAAACACTACTACTCCTCATAGTAATGTATCTGCATTTCAAGGAATTGGCAATGTAACAACGTCAGGTTCGTCAGGGATAACACCAACAACTGTTAACTACAAATACACTTTAGTTGGAGAAGCTACATTGGTTGCAAATAACATCATAGCCAACTCAAGTAATAAAATTATGTTTAAAGATGCTGACAATGGTGATTACGACCTAATATATAACTCAAATAAAAATACATATCCAGCTGTTAACACAGGGCTAAATTCTTTGAACTCCACAACTTCAGATCTTAATTATAAAAACCGTGTATGGGATCGCACAATCGACTTAGGTGCGTACGAAGCTGTTGGTAAATTTAAATGGAAAGGTAACGGAAATCCCAACAATCCGAGTATCAAAAACTTGTGGTCTATTGATGAAAACTGGGTATATATAGATAACGACAATTTGACACCTGGAGTTGCTCCTACTCCAGCAGATACTGATATAGAAGTTGAATACCACGATGAAGCTATAGACCTACATGTAGACAACATATTCAATAGTGTAAAATATATACAACCTGGTGAAAGCAAAAATGCAGGCTTGGTTGTTCTTCCTGGTGCTGCAATTACAGTAGCCCAATGGGACAAAGACTATAATGTGACAACTAAAGACGGTAAAGTAACCATAAAAACCAACGACTACAACTCGAGTGAAGATAAACCAAACGGTGCTTTAATAGTACCAAATGGTACAGAATTATATGCAAATGTAGAGTTTAAGCATAAAGCAGCAAGTGCAGATACTGTTACCAAAATAAATACAATGACATGGCAGTATTTTGGCATTCCCGTAAAGGGAAATGAAACTAATGATGAATATTCAGCCGGCAATTTTGAAGGTTTTTATGTTAGACAATACAAAGAAGCAATGTGGGACGCAACGTATTGGTGGAAAATGCTTGGTTATTATGACAAAATGCGATACGATCGTGGATATGAAATAGGAGTAAAAGATAAAAATAAAAAAGTGCTTACATTCTCTGGAAAGCTCATTACCAATGATGTAACCATCACAAATTTAACATATACTCCAAATAAAGCTTATACAGGACAGCATGTAATAACTAATCCTTTTACTGCGGCTCTAAACATAAATGAAATCAAACATACACAAATGGATGGAAGTGTATATTTATTCCATACTGGTTCTAATGTTCTTTGGAAAGAAGCAGAATTAGATGGAGTAACTGGTGCTGGAGCTGGACAGTACATATCAGTACCAATAGCTAAAGCGGGAACTGGTGGTATTCCTGGCACTATTGCCTCTATGCAAGGTTTTGTAATGAAAAGAGGCACAACAACAGGAGCTAATGGAACGGTAACATTAAAATATCCTGATGTGGCTAAGAACACATTTATGCGTTCACATGTTGAAACTCCAGAAACGGTATACACATCTATAATACTTTCAAACAACGATACCATAAGAGATCGTATTTGGTTATTTACCGACAAAGAAGCTACACATGGTTATGACATTGGTCACGATGGATACAAAATGTTTGGAGCTGCTAAACTTGCACAGTTCTATGTAAAAGAACTTGATGGTTCGGACTACCAAGTAAATACAGTTCCAAATATCGACAGCACTGCTATATGGTTCAAAGCAGAAGAAGGCATATCGGAATATACTCTTAAATTCAAACACGAAAACATCGATGATGTGTACGAAAACATTTATCTGTTAGACTTACAAACAGGCATAACAACAGATATTACAGCAGAAGGTTCGACATACAGCTTTACAGCTACAAACGAGACTGAAGCTGAAAAACGTTTCGTTATCAGTGTTAAGAAAGATTTAACAGGATTGCTTGAAATAAATCAATCAGGGTCGGATATGTTTTTACAAAACAATCACGCAACCGATGGAATAATCACAGTGCACAACCTTTGGGGACAAAAGATTATGACTCGTACATTCCCTGCATTCAGCAGCACTACCCTTTCTGAAGATGATCTACCAAAAGGTGTGTATATCTTAAGTATAGAAGTAGAAGATGAAAAGTTAAGCAAAAAAGTGATTATAAAATAATTAAGAAACGAAACACATCAGAAAGATAAAAGATGAAAAAAATAATAGTTTTATTACTAAGTGTAGTTGTTATAGGAGCAGGCGTTAAAGCAAATGCATTTTCAGATAATGGTACATTTACGGATATGAATACTCAGGTTACTCCTTATAGTTCTATGCCTTCTAATAGTTCTGTAAACTCAGAACTTCAGAATCTACCTGCAGGAGTATTCGGTAGCAGTATGAGAAATGTAGCAACAATGAACAATCTTGACCCTGGAGATCCAATTCCTGGAGATCTTGGTGACCCAATAACCCCAATATCAGATGGTATAGGTTTATTGCTTACTTTAGGATTGGTGTATGTACTTTTTATTGCGAGCAAGCGAGCAAGCGAGCAAGCTCGCAGCTAAAAGCTAAAAACTAAAAGCTAAAAGTTGGCGCGAAGCGCAGAAAGTCGCAATGCGACGTAGAAAAAGAGAGATTCACAAATGTGAGTCTCTCTTTTTTTGAACTAAGAGCTAAGAGTGAAGAACTAAGAACGGCGCAACGCGGCACATACATTAACAACCGTAGGCAACGCTTCGCTCGCCGTACGGCTATGCAAATCCTACCCCTTTGGGGTCAGTGGTAGCCCGAATGGGCTATATATCCATAACCTTGGGTGAGCGTAGCGTTACCTAAGGTTGTTGTGGCGTGCTGCCTTTCTATTACACGAGACGCGGCACGCCACGTCTCTACGACGCATCGCGAGTTTACCGCTTTGTGCTAACTTTTAGTTTTTAGCTTTTAGTTCTTAGTTCTTAGTTTTTATCTTTTCCTCCCCAACTCTCTTATAAATAGAATATTTTTCCGTAAATTTGTCTTGTCTAACTCAAAAAACACGGTATATGAATCGAAAAACGACAATGATATGGGACACGTTAACTCCCTTTAAGAGTATTATATACTTTACAATACTGCTATTCTTTTTTCACTTTAGCTGGAAAATACTTATTGATGGAGACATAGAAGACGATTTTATCTTGTTCTTAGGAAAAGATATAACACCCGATTGGATATACAGTGTACAAGTATGGTTTACTAATGCTGCCGCTTGGTTTATTCGTCTTTTCCCTAACACCGACAACTTAGTGGTTAATGGTAATGTTTTGTCTTATACCGACGGATTGATAGGAACTCGTATAATTTGGGGCTGTACGGGCATAAAGCAAATGACTATTTTTGTGGGAATTATGATATTCTACAGATGTTTTACTCTCGAGAAAGACCGTTACTCAATAGATAAATACAAGTTCAAATTCTTACCTTATTGGAACAAACTTTGGTATATACCTCTCGGTTGTATTATTCTTACTTTGTATAACATTGTTCGCATAGGCTCAATATCTCTTCTAATAAGATATAACCCCGACATCTTCGACTCTTTGCACGATGGTGTATTCCGAATTATTTATTACACTATAATATTTCTGTTGTGGGTGATATGGGAAGAAGTTTTTGTAATTAGAAAATCAAGAAAAAAGATATGAAAGTCGTAGATAAAATTAAGGCATTTAGAGAATCTCTAAATACCGAAAACATACAAGCGTTTATAGTACCGAGTACCGACCCACATATTGGAGAGTATATTCCAGAGCATTGGGAGTCTCGTAAATGGCTTTCGGGATTTACTGGCTCGGCTGGCACCTTAGTTATTACATTAAACGATGCAGCTTTGTGGACCGACTCTCGTTATTTTCTTCAAGCCGAAGAACAATTACAAGGCTCTGACATACAACTAATGAAGATGGGATTAGCAAATACTCCCGACATTAAAGATTGGATTAAAACACAACTCAATGTTGGCGAAACGGTTGCTTTCGATGGCTCTGTTTACTCCGCTTCTGACGCTACGGCTTTAATCGGATTCTTTAATGAAGAAGGAATAGATGTAAGAACAGATTTTGATCCGTTTTATATATGGAACAATCGCCCAGCTATTCCAGAAAACAAAGCTTTTATTATTCCTAAAAGTTTTACTGGAGAAAGCACTAAAAGTAAAATAGCACGAGTGTTATCGGAATTAAAAAAAGTAAACTGCAACACTACCCTACTGGCTTCCCTCGATACAATTGCTTGGCTTTGCAACTTAAGAGGCAACGATATTAATTACAATCCGGTTGCTGTTAGCTATGCTATTGTTTCGGAAAAAGAAACTGTTTTGTTTATCAATCCTAAAAAACTAACTACAGAGGTTGTTGACTATCTCAACAACGAGGGTGTTATAATTGCAGAATACGAAAAAGTGTTTTCTTATGTAAAAAAGTTGTCGAAACACAACAAAGTACTGCTAACTCCTAATAAAATAAATTATCATCTATACTCGTCTATCCCTTCGGAGTGTAACATCGTAAAGTGTGATGTTAACCCCGTAGACTATCTCAAAGCAATAAAAAACCAAACTGAAATAGATGGTTTTAAGAATGCTATGATTAAAGACGGTGTAGCTCTAACTAAGTTTTTTATTTGGTTAGAAAAACAACTTGCTTCAGGAAATAAAGTTACCGAACTTGACGTAAGCGACAAACTGAAAGAGTTTAGAAGTGAACAAAAACTATTCTTCTGCGAAAGCTTTACTACAATAGCTGGTTATGCAGAACATGGAGCTATTGTTCATTACTCAGCATCTACAGAAAGCAATGCAACCATACTCCCTAAGGGCATTCTGCTTATAGATTCTGGCGCTCAGTATTTTGATGGAACTACCGACATTACTCGCACTATAGCCGTGGGAGATGTTACAGACGAGATGAAAAAAGATTTTACTAATGTTCTTAAAGGAAATATTCAGCTATCGAAGGCTATATTCCCAAAGGGAACTGTTGGTATGCAATTAGACATATTGGCTCGTCAGTTTATTTGGGAAGAAAGTCAAAACTTTTTACACGGCACCGGACACGGCATAGGGCATTTCCTTAATGTGCACGAAGGGCCACAAAGTATTAGAATGAACTTCAACCCGGTTGCTATGGAACCAGGAATGGTAACCTCTAACGAACCCGGACTTTACAAAACTGGCAAATATGGTATAAGAATAGAAAATCTTATTCTTACCATACCCCACAAAACCACTGAGTTTGGAGAGTTTTATGCTTTCGAAACATTAACTCTTTGTCCGATTGACAGAAAACTGATAAACTGGACTCTTTTAACCGAAGAAGAAATGCAATGGTTAAACAATTATCATAATATGGTGTATGATAAACTAAGCCCTTTCTTATCTGATGAAGAAAAAGTTTGGCTCGAAAAATCTATAAATCAATAAAATCATTATATTTGTACTTCTAATTAATTTAAATAAGAAATGTCGAAGATACTTATTATTGGTGCCGGAGGTGTAGGCACAGTTGTAGCACACAAAGTTGCTCAAAATCATAAAATATTTGGAGAGATTATGCTTGCAAGTCGTACTAAAGCTAAGTGTGATGCTATTGCCGAAGCCATTGGTACTAAATATGGTAACAAAAAACTACAGACTGCTAAAGTTGATGCTGATAATGTTGCCGAACTTGTTACTTTGTTTAACGACTTCAAACCTGAGTTAGTAATTAATGTAGCTCTACCCTACCAAGACTTAACCATTATGGACGCTTGTCTTGAAGCTGGTGTTAACTACTTAGACACTGCAAACTACGAACCAAAAGACGAAGCCAAATTTGAATACAAATGGCAATGGGCTTATCAAAACAAATTCAAAGAGGCTGGCTTAACCGCTATCTTAGGCTGTGGCTTCGACCCTGGTGTTACAAGTGTATTCACGGCTTATGCTGCTAAGCATTATTTCAGCAAAATGGAATACCTTGATATTGTTGACTGTAATGCAGGTGACCACGGTAAGGCTTTCGCTACTAACTTTAATCCTGAAATAAATATTAGAGAAGTAAGTCAGAAAGGTAAATACTGGGAAAATGGACAGTGGGTTTATACCGAACCACACGAAATTCATCAACCTTTGAATTATCCTAATATTGGTCCGAAAGAATCGTATGTTATCTATCACGAAGAATTAGAATCGTTGGTTAAGAACTTCCCTACCCTTAAGCGTGCTCGCTTTTGGATGACTTTCGGTCAGGAATATTTAACTCACTTAAGAGTTATACAAAATATAGGTATGGCACGCATCGACCCTGTTATATATAATGGAGTAGAAATTGTTCCTATACAATTCTTAAAAGCTGTGCTTCCAGATCCAGGAGAACTTGGAGAAAACTATGTTGGAGAAACAAGTATAGGTTGTCGCATCAAAGGTTTAGATAAAGAAGGAAAAGAACTCACCTATTATATATACAACAATGCAAGTCATCAGGAAGCTTATAAAGAAACAGGAACTCAAGCTGTAAGCTACACAACAGGAGTGCCTGCTATGATAGGAGCAATGATGTTTATGAAAGGGTTATGGAAAAAACCAGGTGTATTTAATGTTGAAGAGTTTGATCCTGATCCATTTTTAGAACAACTAAACATTCAAGGACTACCTTGGAATGAAATCTTCAACGAAGACTTAGAAGTTAATTAACTATTCGGTATTTTACAAAACCATTTAATAAAAATAATTACAAACAATGAGTGAAAAAGAAACAACAACCTCAGCGCCTAATGCTGAAAAGCTAAAGGCTCTAAAGGCTGCAATGGATAAAATAGAAAAGAGCTATGGTAAAGGGTCTATTATGAAAATGGGCGACAATGCCGTTGAAGAAGTATCGGTAATACCTACTGGCTCGGTATCTCTTAACGCTGCTCTTGGAGTTGGTGGCTACCCAAGAGGTAGAGTAATAGAAATTTACGGACCAGAATCGTCGGGTAAAACAACCCTTGCTATACACGCTATTGCCGAAGCTCAAAAAGCTGGTGGTATAGCTGCTTTTATTGATGCTGAACACGCTTTCGACCGCTTTTATGCAGAAAAACTTGGCGTAGATATAGAAAACCTTTGGATATCTCAACCCGACTCTGGAGAACAAGCTTTAGAGATTGCAGAGCAACTAATCCGTTCGTCGGCTATAGATATTATAGTTATCGACTCGGTAGCTGCTTTAACTCCAAAAGCCGAACTCGAAGGAGATATGGGCGAATCTAAAATGGGTTTACAAGCTCGCTTAATGTCGCAAGCTTTAAGAAAACTTACGGCTGCTATAAATAAAACAAATACAACTTGTATCTTCATAAATCAGTTGCGCGATAAGATTGGCGTAATGTTTGGTAGTCCTGAAACAACTACAGGTGGTAATGCCTTGAAATTCTATTCTTCTGTTCGTTTAGATATAAGAAGAAGTTCTCCGATAAAAGATGGAGACGGTGTTATTGGTAACCAAACCAAGGTTAAGGTTGTTAAAAACAAAGTAGCACCTCCTTTCCGCAAAGCCGAATTTGACATTATGTTTGGTGAAGGTATTTCTAAGATTGGAGAATTAGTTGATATAGGTTCTGAACTTGGAGTTATCAAAAAAAGTGGTAGCTGGTATAGCTACAACGAAACTAAATTAGCTCAAGGGCGAGAAGCTACTAAAGATGTTTTAAGAGAAAATCCTGAATTAGCCGAAGAAATAGAAGGACTAATAATGGAACAACTAAAAAAATAATTCTTTATAATAAAACGTTTGTATCAGCTAACTATTAGCTGATACAAACAATAATTACCAACACCAAAAAGCTACACGATAAACTCATACTAATTCAGCTAAAAGATGACAAAACAAGAAATAAATAAATATACTGAGGATATTAACCGTCTGATAGAAAATAGAAATTTAGCTCAAGCATTTAGTCTTCTTTATTCGATTTTATCTAATTTACAAAACTGGCAATTACAAGATAGGCTTTATTCGCTCGAAAGCACTTATAAGACAATGCTAAATTACTACGTCAAAGGTGCAGAAGATTCGGAAAGAGATAAGGTTTATTCTGATATTATTCAATCTTTATATGTTATTGCCGATCAAGTTATATTTCAAGCAAAAACAACCTACTACAATTCTCTTTTTTATGACAAAAGAAGAATTAATAAACTTTACTACAAAGAAAACAAAGACCAAGTATATGCCGCCCTCGAAGATATAGAAGGTAAAATTGCTCTACTTAGTTTATTAGATAATAATGAGCAAAATGATAAGCTGAAAGAAATTGAGAAACAAAAAGAAATAATATCGCAAAACGTATTTAACAATATTTGGCTTAGCGATATATGGAATAGTAGCGACAAAGAAAATTGGATTAATATTATTAACGACCAATTAAGTTTCAACGATTTATCGTGCTTAATAATAACCGCCACTACTCTTAACCTTATGGAAGTATTCGACGAAAACAAAGCTCTATTATTGTTTTCGTTTGCTTCTGACGAAAACGACGACATTCGCGAACGTGCTATCGTGGGCATTATACTATTCTTGCGAAAATACAATAATCGTTTACATATATATCCTTCTTTAGGTGCTAAACTTAAACGAATAGCACAAGATGCTAAGTTTATTAATAGCATACGACATATAATTCTTCAATTTATTCTGAGTAAAGAAACTGAAAAGATAACCAAGAAGATTAACGATGAACTTCTTCCTGAAGTGATGAAGATGAAAAATAACAATCCTAAATCGGGAGATATATTTAACATCGAAGACTTTAAGATTGATGATATAGAAGATAAAAACCCCGAATGGAGAAACATTATTGAAGAATCGGGAATACAAGATAAATTACAAGAACTATCGGAGCTACAACTTGAAGGAGCTGATATTATGCACTCTTCTTTCGCTCACCTTAAAAGTTTTCCATTCTTTAACGAGGTTACTAACTGGTTCAAACCTTTCAGTACTCCTATTGATGCTATTGGAGATAAAGCTTTAACAAACTTATCCGAAATTATAAAAGCATCTACTATGCTTTGTAATTCCGATAAGTATTCTTTTTTTATGAGTCTTTCGCAAATGCCAGAAAGCTATAGATCTATGATGACTGGGCAACTAAACGCTGAAACTAATGCGATTAAAGAGGCTATGAGTGCCGAACTGAATATTGATTCTAAAAAAATAAATTATAAAACACGACAATACATTCAAGACTTATATCGATTCTTAAAAATACACCCAAAAAGAAAAGATTTTGAAGATATATTTGATGTTAGTCCCGAATTTTATAAAGTCCCCTCTATCTATAATCTTATTAATGACGATGAAGACTTATTGATAATAGGAGAATACTACTTCGACAAAAACTATTTTACTGAAGCTGCCGATATATTCAATCATTTACTGGAAACAGAAATCAATAATGATGCTCTTTACCAGAAAAAAGGTTACTGTCTGCAAATGATGGGAAATATAGAAGATGCTTTAGAAGCGTATCAAAAAGCAGAATTAATAAACGCAAATAATACTTGGACTATAAAAAAACTTGCATTCTGTAACAAAGCTCTTAAGAGATACGATGATGCTTTATTTTATTACAAAAAAGTAGAAAAACTTAATCCTGATAATTTATCTATACAATTAAACATCGGGCATTGTTATTTCGAACTTAAAGATTATGAGCAAGCTCTAAAATATTACTTCAAAGTAGAGTACCTTTCAAACAATAAAGTTAAAGCTCAAAAAGCTATAGCTTGGGTTTCTTTTATGCTTGGTAAATATGAACAAGCATCAAGTTATTACGACAAGATAGGTGATGATGCTAATTATATCGACTTCTTAAATAAAGGTCATATAAAATTAGCACAAAATAAAACAACTGAGGCAATTAAAAATTATCACTTGTCGTGGAGTATAAGTAACCTTTCGGCAGAAAACTTCTTAGAGGTTTTCAATAATGATGTGCCCGAACTTATTAAAGTCGGCATAAAAGAATACGAAATTCCCTTTATTATAGATAGTATATTATATGAACCTAAAATCGCTACTGATTAGTCTGATTATAATTACTGCTTGTATCGTCTCGTGCAATAAACAAACCACACAAGAAGATACTTCTTACGATTTTAATCAGATAAAAGAAAAAGGAGAATTAAACGTACTTACAATTCAAGGCTCTATGTCGTATTTCATATACAAAGGAGAAGAAATGGGGTACGAATATGAATTAGTTAAAAACTTTGCCGACAAACATAATCTAAAACTGAATATTAAGGTAGCCGATAACGTTACTAAGCTAAACAAAATGCTTATGGATAAAGAGGGCGACCTTATAGCATACAAAATCCCTGTTACAATAGAAGGTGCTGATAGTTTAACTTATACAGGAGATGGAGTAATTACTCATCAAGTATTAGTGCAACGATCAAACAAAGGAGATAATTTAATTAAAGACGTTACTGAGCTTATCGGTAAAGATGTTTGGGTGATAAAAGATAGTAAATACTATCATCGACTAATGAATCTAAACGACGAATTAGGCGGTGGAATAAATATTAAAAGTATAGATAAAGATACTGTTACCGTAGAAGATTTAATAGAAATGGTATCTAAAGGAATTATTGATTATACTATCAGTGAAAATGAAATGGCTCGCCTTAATAAAACCTACTTCAGAAATATAAATATATCGTTGGCTGTTAGCCACCCTCAGAAATCTTCTTGGGCTGTAAGAAATACTTCCCCTCTATTAGCAAACGAAATAAATCAATGGTTTGAAGAAACTCAAAAAACACATCAACATAAAGCTCGTATAAAAAGATATTTTGAAATGAGTAAACTTCCCGGCGACGAACCTTTAGCTTTGCTTGCTCCGGGACAAATATCTCCTTACGACGATTACTTCAAAAAATATGCTAAAGTAATTAATTGGGATTGGAAGTTACTTGCATCTATCTCTTTCCAAGAATCTAAGTTTCATTTAGATAGAGTTTCGTGGGCAGGAGCTACTGGCTTAATGGGGCTTATGCCTAAAACTGCAACAGCAATGGGTATATCTCCCGAAGAAGCTTATCTTCCCGAACCAAGCATTAAGGCTGCAACAGAACTAATAAGGAGATTAAATCGTTCATTCTCTCATATTGAAGATGAAAATGAACGTATTAATTTTATATTAGCTGCTTACAATGCTGGCTCTGGTCATATTTACGACGGACAAGCTCTTGCTCGTAAATACAACAAAGACCCTCACATCTGGAAAGATAATGTTGAAGAAATGCTAAAACTTAAACATCTACCTGAATATTATAACGACTCTGTTGTAAAGCAAGGCTTCTTCAGAAGTAAAGAGACTATAAGTTACGTGCAAAACGTAATGGAAAGGTGGAAACACTATAATGAATTAATAACTAAGTAAAACAAATTATGATAAAATGGGGACTTATTGGGTGTGGTAATGTTTGCGAAGTTAAAAGCGGACCAGCCTTTTATAAATGCGATGGCTCGTCGTTAGTAGCAGTTATGTGCCGTACCGAAGTTAAAGCAAAGGATTTTGCAAAACGACATAATGTTTCTAAATATTACACCGATGCAGATGCTCTAATCAACGATCCAGAAGTAGACATTGTTTATGTTGCAACACCACCTGATAGTCACGCCGAATTAGCTATAAAAACTATGAAAGCAGGTAAACCTGTTTATGTAGAAAAACCTATGGCTACAACCTACGAAGAGTGTAAGCTAATGATAGAAGCTTCGAAGAAATACAACCAAAAGTTATTTGTAGCATATTACAGACGACGCTTACCTTATTTCCTAAAAATAAAAGAAATATTAGACAGCGGCGTAATAGGAAAAGTACAAGTAGTGAAAGGGGAATATTTCCGTCAGCCCTCTCCTTCCGACTTAAAGAAAGAAACGCAAAACTGGAGACTAAATAAATCTGTTTCAGGAGGAGGATATATTTACGATGTAGGTTCGCATACCATTGATATTTTAATGTTCTTATTAGGAAACATAGTACACGCCAAAGGTATAACAACTAATGTTAGTGGTTTGTATGAAGTAGAAGATACAGTAAGTGCTTCATTTCTGTTTGAGTCTGGAGCTGTAGGCTCTGCTATTTGGTCTTACGCATCTTCGGCATTACAACAAAGAAAAGACATTTTAGTTATTATAGGAGAAAAAGGCAGCATAGAATTTTCCACTTTCGCCTTCACAGATATAATACTTAAAACAGAAAACAACGAAGAAACATTTGATATTTCTCCGCCTCAGCATATTCAATCACATTTAATTCAAAGCATTATCGACGAATTAAACAACAAAGGCAAAGCTCCATCAACAGGAGAAACGGCTGCTTTAACAAACAAAATTATAGAGGAGATTATTTAAAGTCTTGCTAATCTTCTATAGGGGGGGGGAAGTCTTTAACAACCATTTCCATGCAGGAAGAACATTAATTTGTTTGTCGGAGTGTGAGATTATCTTTCCTCTTTTTTAGGACAAAAACATAGATTTGTTTCCTAAAAAAGAGGAAACTTAATTTTTGACAAATTAATTAATTGGACTATATTTGTAAAATACGAATTTAAGCTCATTATGTTTTTACCGATTAAAGAAATACGATTAAAGGAAAATTGTCTTATAGATGATAAGGTTTACCCATTTAATATTCCTGTAATAAAAAAATTCAAACAGATAAAGTTTGAAGAACCTGTAACATTTATAATCGGTGAAAATGGTTCTGGAAAATCCACCTTGATAGAGGCGTTTGCTATTCTATGCGGTTTTAATCCCGAAGGAGGTTCTCGCAATCTCAACTTTACAACAATGGCTTCACACTCAAAACTTCACGAATATTTGAGAGTTGCCAGATCGCATATTAGAGAAAAGAATGGTTATTTTTTGAGAGCTGAAACATATTACAATGTAGCCACCGAAATCGAAAATTTAGATAAGGAAGGTGGTAGTGGTCCTCCAATAAAAGACTCTTATGGAGGTAAATCACTACACGAACAATCGCATGGTGAAAGTTTTTGGGCATTACTAAAACACAGATTATCGGGCGATGGATTGTATATTTTTGATGAGCCAGAGGCTGCTCTTTCTCCAATGCGCTTACTAAGCTTGCTTGTTCGTATTGATGATTTGGTAAAGCAAAACTCTCAATTTATTATTAGCACTCACTCTCCTATTCTTTTGATGTATCCAAATGCAATTATTTATGAAATAGAAAATGGAGAATTAAAACCAACAAAATTACAAGACACTCAACATTATGCAATAACAAAATATTGTATGCAAAATCCAGATAAAATGCTTAACGAACTTGGAATAATAAAGTAAGCTATTAATCAAACAATAGCTGTTGGTTGATTAATAAAAAAAACATAGTGCGGTTTCAATTTTTCTCACTGAGTTTTCTTTTGCAACACACTGAGACTCGAGACAAAACTCAGTCAGTTTTTTTTGTAACACAGTACGATTTGTCGTGCCACACACCGAGAAAGCTAACAACTGATAAAAGTTGACGCTAAGCGTTGTAAAAATCAAAAATCCCTGATTTCATTGGTGTTTTTCAACTTTTATCTTGTGCTTTAGCACACTCCCCAGGTAGTTTTATTTTTGCACCCTTCACATCTTGTAACTTATTGAACAGTAAATGAAAAGTGTGAAGGCAAGCCATTTTAGCTGTTTTTATGCTTCTGTAACGAACTGAGCAGCAATAGGAAAGCGTAAAGGCAGGCTTTCACCTGCCTTCACAGCTCAATTTTTTAATGTAGCTTTGATTACCTCTACAACTTTTGCTAAATCGTCTTCCGTTAGAATTGAACCCGAAGGTAAGCATAGTCCGTCATCGAACAGTTTTTCGCTTGTTCCATCTCCATAGAAAGGAGCATCAGCAAAAACTGGTTGTAAGTGCATAGGTTTCCATAATGGACGCGACTCTATATTTGCAGCATCTAAAGCCAAACGAATGTCTTCTCGTGTAACTCCTCCTGTTTGTGTTGGATCTACTAAAATAGATGTCAACCAATAGTTTGAATAATAATCGGCATTAGGTTCTGTTTGTAGTGTAATACCTTTTACACCTGATAAATGCTTACGGTAATATTCGTTGTGTTTACGTCTTTGTAATACTCTATCGGCTAATACAAGCATTTGTCCACGACCAATACCTGCACATATATTACTCATTCTATAGTTATATCCTATTTCGGTGTGTTGATAATGAGGAGCATTATCTCTGGCTTGTGTTGCATAAAACATTGTTTTGTTTTTCTGTTCTTGAGTAGAACATACTAAAGCACCACCTCCCGATGTTGTTATCATTTTATTTCCATTAAATGACAAACAAGCAAACTCACCAAAAGTACCACATTTGCGTCCTTTAATTGCTGAGCCTAAGGCTTCTGCGGCATCTTCAAGAACTGGGATTTCGTATTTGTTTGCAATATCCATTATCTCGTCCATTTTAGATGGCATTCCATAAAGATGGACGGGAATAATAGCTTTAGGTTTCTTTCCTGTTTTTGCTATACGGTCTTTAATAGCTTCCTCTAAAAACTTTGGAGAAAGATTCCAAGTATCAGCTTCACTATCAACAAATACCGGTTTTGCTCCCAAATAGGTTATCGGATTTGCCGATGCTGCAAATGTAAATGACTGACAAATTACTTCATCGCCATATCCTACTCCTAATTGAACAAGAGCTAAGTGTATAGCTGCCGTGCCAGCACTTAAGGCTACCACCTTTTTATCTCCCCCTAAGTAAGATTCTAAATCTTGCTCAAAACCATTAACATTAGGTCCTAAAGGAACTACCCAATTAGTATCAAATGCTTGTTGTATAAATTCTTGCTCACGTCCTCCCATGTGTGCAAGAGAAAGCCAAATACGTTTATCCATTATTTTAATATTTAATAGCAAACCACATACTCTATTGTTTTTATGGTTTACTTACGGTTTATACTTAGATTGTTTCAATATTTCTTTATAATCTTCATTCCTCACAAAGTCTATCATAGAAATCTTAGGATTATGTTTCATATATGCTTCCACAATTCTAAAACCTACCCAAACTCCCACTCTACCAGGAGATTCAGAATGCAAAGGTAATGTATAAGGTGCAGTTTTCAAATATTGTTGAGTTATTTTATAATTAGTAGTATAAAGATGTTGATTTTCTAAGATAGACTTCCAGATTTCCGACTCATTAGACATACACCAATTATACTGTTCTTCATCGTAAGCCACATATTCCCAAGTATTTCTTTCGGGAAGTAGAACCGATAATATATATCTTAGTTTGCCTTCATAAATCATATTATCCAGCAACACATCATTATTATCAATAGTGATTGGTAAATTCGCCATTAAAAAGCCCAACAAATAGTCGGGAACAATTCTATCGGGCGACATTAACTGTCGTTGATATGCTGGGAAGTAATTTTGATAAAAAGGATAATCTGCCCCCATATATTTATCGGCAGAAATAGAAAGAATGTCGTCTGTAACAATAACATTATGCCTTAGACCTGAAATATGCATATAAACTTTAGGTTGCTTGAAGTTAGGAAACAATTCAAACAATTTAGTTAAGCCAATACTTAGTTCTTTATTTATAGAATCTATATTTTCAAACTTAACCAACTCGTCTTTATATATCGACATTAAAGAAGAATCGGAAAAGCAAGCCCTTAAATTAGAAATAAATTTATCAGAATTAGGGTCTCCTATTCTCAATACATTCTCTCCATATTCTTTTAAGAACGTTTCATAATCGGTTGTAAAATCAGGATAAGCTTCTGGATTAATTAAATAATTGTATAAATCTCTATCAAAACGATTTATTTCGTAGTTGTTGCTATAATCTTTATTGCTCGAACAGTTAGAAGCTAACACTACAAATATAAATAAATACAAGATTCTAATGTTTTTTCCAAGATAATTCATAATGCTTAAATTGTTTTTAATCGTTATTTCTTAGAAACTGTTTAAATTTTAGTTATTCTATGGTTTGATATTATTTTTCGTCTAAAATTTAAACAGTTTCTTAAACTACAACCCCTCTTAGTTAATAACAAAGAGGGGTTTATATGTTGAATTTTTATTCTTCTACACCATATTGTGTTCTCAACTCTTCTAATTCTTTTTTAAGAGTTTGAACTAATTTCCCATCTTTCTCTTTATTATATATGTTATTCATCTCTGTTGGGTCTTTCTTCAAATCGAAAAGTTCCCATTCATCAATATCATAATAATAATGTATAAGTTTGTAACGCTCTGTTCTTATTCCGTAATGACGCTTCACCATATGTTCGTTAGGATATTCGTAATAATGATAATACAAAGACTTTCTCCAATCCTTAACTTTTTTACCTTCTAAAAGAGGAAGTAAAGATTTTCCTTGAATATCTTCTGGAATTTCAACACCTGCTAATTCTAAGAACGTAGGAGCATAGTCAATATTTTGTACAAGTTGATTTATATCTCCTTTTTTTCCATTAGGGAAACGCATTACAAGTGGAGTTCTAAAAGACTCTTCGTACATAAAACGTTTATCATAAAACCCATGCTCTCCCATATAAAATCCTTGGTCGGAAGTATAAACCACTAAAGTATTCTCAAGCAAACCACTTTCTTTTAAGTAATCTAAAACACGACCTATGTTTCTGTCAACCGAAGTTATTACACTCAGGTAATCTTTCATATATCGTTGATACTTCCACTTTGTAAGTTCTTTCCCTTCTAAATTTTTAGATTTGAAATCTTCTATAATAGGGTCGTAATATCTGTCCCAAGCCGCCTTTTGAGCCTCGTCCATACGTCCTGCTCTACCCGTAGCTTGATATATATCTCGTCCTCCACTGTCTAAACCTTTACCTGTGTTAATCTCGCCTTCTTTGTCTGCCATCTTAAGATCGTAAATCACATACATATCTTTTTCTATGCTCATAGCTTGTTGTTGGGCAGCTATTCGTCCTTCGTAATCATCGAAGAAGTTATCAGGAAGGGGGAAATCTACATTATCAAACTTGCCTAAATCAAGAGTATCGGGCATCCAAGTTCTGTGAGGAGCTTTATGATGTAATAATAAACAGAAAGGCTTATTAGTATCTCGCTCATTACTCAACCAATTAAGAGCTATATCGGTAGTAACATTAGTTGCATAACCGGGCATCATCTTTCTCTCTCCATTATCTATGAACATAGGATTATAATACTCTCCTTGTCCTGGAAGAATATTCCAATAATCAAACCCTGTAGGATTTGAATGTAAATGCCACTTACCTACTATAGCTGTTTCGTAACCTGCTTGTTGAAGAAGTTTAGGAAATGTTTGTTGACTACCATCAAAAGATCCGCTATTATCTTTGAATCCATTTTTATGACTATGTTTACCTGTAATCATACAAGCTCTACTGGGTCCGCTAATAGAGTTAGCCACAAAACTATTAGTAAAACGTACACCTTCGTTGGCTATCCTGTCGATATTAGGAGTTTGAATAAATCTTTTATCGTAAGCACTAATAGTTTGATACGAATGATCATCGCTCATTATATAAAGGATATTCATTGGTTTTCTTTCTGCCTTTTCTTTAGCAGACGCCGAACACGCCGACAGAGACAAAGCTCCGACTATACCAACCGTGCTTGCTGTTAATAAGGATTGAGTGTTTCTTTTCATTGTTATATTATGAATTTACAAAATTAAATAATCTGATAATTACAAGCAAATAACTTTATTAATTTCCATATCTTCCGAGTTATCTATAATCTTAACAACATAAACTCCCGATTGAGAAACTGATAAAGTAAAGCTCGACATTGTTGCTTTGATATTCTTTACAATACTTCCTTTTACATCTATTACCTGAATAGTAGAACCTATTGTAACATTATCAAATTCTATTGTTTTACCGTTGCCATAAACAATACTTTTTGATTTAGAAATATTGTTATCAATATTATCTATTATATCTGATGGTTTGCCATCAAATACCACAACGTCAAAAGCTGGCAAATTAAAGGTTAATTCTTTATCAATATCTAATACCTTATTAGTTATTCCCTCATATTGGGTTTGAGAACCGAAGGCATCTGTTAAAAGTATATTTCCTGTTACGTAAGCTGGAATATCTAAGGCTTTACGCAAGGTAGTAGTAAACGTAACTGCTTTAGACGATGGATTACGAAGAGCTAACGTAGACTTATTTTCATTCCACGAAGCCCAACCATAAACATTAGCTTTTGAACCGTCCCAAGGATTACCTCCTACCCAATGCACATCGGCTAATACATCTGCATTATTTTTGTGCCAAGTAATACATTCAGCCAAGTCTTTCCAAAGCACTTTATTACCCCCAATGGTATTCATCAAATCATAATCTACATACAATTCAACCATAGACGAGCCACAAGCGAAAGCACAACGCATCTCTCTTACTATTTCTTTATATGTTGCTTTAGTATTTGTGCGAGCCATAGCAGCAGGAGGACCATATTTAGTAACTATCAGTCCGTGAGTCATCAATGAGTTTATAGGACAAAGAGGTGAATTTGTAACAAAGTTTTGATATACAAGTCTATCTCTATAAGTAATCCATTTTTCACGAGCATTACCTTGGTCTCCTATTTGATCAAAATCATTTTCTTGTCGCCACACAGCATCAGTATACTTAAACCAGAAAGGAGAAGCCCAAGTTCCTACCGTACAATTAAAGAATAAATCTTTGCGCTTATTGCGTAAAACATTAATAACATTGATAATACCCTCCGCATCTTCTTCATTTTTTGGTCCTGTAGCACTAAAGAAATCGCTTATACCGTCGAACTTAAAGTAACGCATATCATAATCATTTACCATCTGAGAACAACGATTAGTAAAAGCATCGAAGTACACTTTGTTTGAAAGCTCGAAGTTTGAGATATTTTGTGAATATGTTGCATTCCAATAAGATAAGCGTTGAGACTTAGAAGCTCCATATCCACCCACAGGACCAAGCCAAGCTCCTATCCCACTACCTTGCTCTGTTGCTTTTGTATCTAAATTAGCAAATCCTTCTGGGAATCCTACGTGGAAATCCCAAAGACTATTAAAGTTATCCCAGCCATCGTCCCAAACGAAAGAATTAACACTAACACCGTGTGCATCGTAAAGATTTGTTTTCCAAGCGTCAAGCACTGGCAAACACTGACTTTCGACCATACGATTCAAAGGATTAGAATCATTGTTTCTATTAATATTTAATTCGTACCACGAATTATACACAGGAAAAGAACGCCAAGGCACAGCTCTTTCTCTTTCGTGATAAGACAAGAAAGACCTACGTTGTTGTCCTTCCGCTACCATACCTATAACTGTAGAAACTTTGAAAGTGTCGGTTGTTTGTAGAGTAGTGTTTCTGCTCCATCTACCCATAATGTTTGTAAAGGCATCTTTCTCAGTATTAGGGATATGAGTAATAGCAGCATCGGTGTTAGGTTTTGTAACAACAATTTCACCAGAGCTATTAATTGCTTCTGTTTTTGTTTCTCCAAAGTAACGAAGAGTATAATCTCCTGCCTGAGGAATATTAATAGTATAGCTATTCTTAGAAGCTGCATTACCCGAATATCCAACGTGGTAATCAGAAGCAACAACATCTCCCGAAGCATCTAAAACATCTACGCCCACAACATTAAGTCGATGATTGCCCGATTTGTATTGAAACTTAAAAGTCCAAGTTCCTGCAGAAGTTATATTTACATTACCCTGAGAAACAGCTATCTCTGATTGATTAAATCCTAAACTTTTAATATTAGATGGTAGCGACTCCATTGTTTCTAACCAAGAACTGGGAGTCCAACTTATTATGCTAAAATTAGGATTATATGTACTGCTTACCATATTGAAAGCTAAAGGAGTTTCTACTCCAGCGAAAAGATAATCAGAAGCAACTACAGCGCCTCTTGTATTTCCAACAACAGTAGGAGCATCTTTTCCTTCATTTATCACTTTATATATCATTGGAGTTATACTCATCATCGGAGTATTTTCTGTTGTTGATATTTCAAGTTCAGTTCTAAGGTAATGAGAATTATCTCGCAATACAGCACGCCATCTTAAAGTTAAGTCACCATAAAACATTCGAGCATTAAGAGCTTTACCATTTAGTCTCTCCGAATACTTAGTAGCATTATCATCGCCCATTAAACTTACGGCTTCTGCCCCTTCCCATTCTAATTGAGAAGCATTTAACAGAGTTCCATCTCCCAACGCTATTTGAAATATCTCTGTGTTTTTATCAAGACTCATTTCCGAAGAGCCCCCAAAGAGTAGTTTTCCGTCTTTGTATATAAAAGAAACAGAAAATAAGTCGTTAGACAATACCCAACCATCATTACTTTCAGAGATAGACGCTACTCCCGGTTGAGTTAAAGAAGGATATTGTACCGTTTCTGCCTGTGATAAAGAAGGTACAAATAATAAAAGCAAGCACAAATAATACTTTATTTGCAAAAAACATTTTACCATGATATTAATTTTAGTTTGTTTGTTGTTTGTTTTAACAGTGCAAATATAATACAAAAACTATTAAGCACACAATAATAGCAAACAAAAATAGCAGACCGACACATTTTGTAATATGTAATTTTCAATTACCTGTTGAAAAATTATAGCGACAATCTCCTTGAATCCCCCCGTAGGCAACGCTTCGCTCGCCATACGCCTTATCTCTGGAGACGCGGCACGCCACATCTCTACTGTGCATTGCGATTGACTTCGCTTTGCGCTAACTTTTAGTTTTTATCTTTTAGTTTTTAACTTGTGCGAAGCACCAACTCTTAGTTCTTAGTTCTAAAAATGCAAAGCTTCACTTAGGGTTATCTCTACTAATAGCAATGAGGGAGTTCTACCAAGAGCGTCGGAACTCTTCTTGAGAGAGATAGAGCCGTCCATTTGCCCACGCGCTAAGTTTTACGCTCCTCTCCGAGAGTTAAGAGATTACAGATGGTGACTATTAGGGTGGTTTGCTTACTATCTTGCCTCTTCTCTTAAATGACACAAAGGGTCTATCATGTCAAAATAATAGAAAAAAGAGAAGTCTTGTAAAAATAAGTAAGTAGAGAAAATGTCGAGAATTTGAGTGAAATAGAAAACAAAGAAAGATAAAGCTTTCGCTTAATAGTTACTTCAATAGTTCAAATTAGTTTTTTCTTATCTAAATCTTCGGTATAAGTAGTCCACTTATCCATTGCATCAGATACTTTCTTTTGCAGTTCGGCGTGTTGCCACAATAAATCAACGTTAGATGCACCTTCGGGAGTATTAAGTTGAACTTCCAACTTTTGTATTTCCTCTTCTAAAGAAGAAATAGTTTTTTCAGCATCTTCAATTTGTTTTTCCAGACGTTTAATTTGTCGCTGTTGCTCCTTTCTTTCTTCGTACGAAAGCTTTGCTTCAGAAATAATTTCAACAGTTTTGTTTTCTTTTGTTTGAGTTGTAGTCTTATATTCGAGTTCGTTAAGATTTTCTATTCTTTTTCTTTCAAGAAACTCGTAAATTCCGCCAAGATGCTCTTTAACTTGTTTGTTTCCGAACTCATAAACTTTATCAACTAAACCAGATAAAAATTCTCTATCGTGAGAAACAAGTATAACTGTACCGTCAAACTCTTTCAACGCTTCTTTCAAGACATCTTTAGAACGCATATCCAAATGGTTTGTCGGCTCATCGAGAATAAGTAGATTTACGGGTTCAAGCAATAACTTTATCATAGCTAAACGAGTACGCTCTCCACCAGATAGCACTTGTATTTTTTTGTCGGAAGCCTCACCTCCAAACATAAAAGCCCCAAGTATATCTCTTATTTTAGTTCGTATATCGCCAACAGCCACATTGTCTATAGTCTGAAAAACAGTAAGCTTTTCGTCCATAAGGTCTGCCTGATTTTGAGCAAAGTAACCTATTTTTACATTATGCCCAAGCTCTAACTTTCCCTCATAGGTTATCTGATCCATTATGCACTTAACCAAAGTAGATTTACCTTCTCCGTTTTTTCCTACAAAGGCAATTTTATCTCCTCTATTGATAGTAAAGGTTGCATTACTGAATACTAAATGATCGCCATATCGTTTTGCAAGATTTTCAACAATAACAGGGTAAGAACCCGAACGAGGAGCTGGAGGGAACTTTAATCTAAGTGTAGAATTATCCTCTTCATCTATTTCTATACGTTCAATCTTCTCAAGTTGTTTAACCCTACTCTGAACCTGTATTGCCTTGCTTGATTTATATCTGAATCGTTCGATAAAATCTTCGGTATCTTCTATTTGTTTACGTTGGTTTTCGTAAGCTCTAAGTTGTTGTTCTCGTCGCTCTTTTCTTAGTTCAACATATTTGGAATAGTTTACACGATAATCATAAACCTTACCTAAAGAAATTTCGATAGTACGATTAGTTACATTATCTATAAATGCCCTATCGTGCGAAACCAATATAACGGCATTTGCCTGAGTCGCCAAAAAGTTTTCGAGCCACTGAATAGATTCTATATCTAAGTGGTTTGTAGGCTCATCGAGAAGAAGTATATCTGGTTTTCGTAGTAATATTTTGGCTAATTCTATTCTCATTCTCCATCCACCGCTAAACTCGTTGGTAGGACGATCGAAGTCGTTTCTGGTAAATCCTAACCCAAGTAAAGTTTTCTCAACTTCTGCTTGAACATTAGAAACCCCTTCCATAATAAGAAGTTCGTTAAGGTGGGTTATTTTTTCTATTAGTTGATGATAAGAATCCGACTCATAATCTTCTCTTTCTGCAAGTTGATTATTTAGAGAGTCTAATTCGGCTTCCATTTTCTGGATATGCTCATAAGCTAAAGCAGCCTCATCGCGTACCGAATTTTCATCTTTCAACTGCATTTGCTGAGGAAGATAACCTATAGTTGCTTCCTTAGGCATACCAATTCTTCCCTTTGAAGGTTCTTGTTTGCCTGCAAATATTTTAAGTAGAGTACTTTTCCCTGCTCCGTTTTTACCAACGAGAGCAATCTTATCTTTCTTATCAACAACAAAACCTATGTCGTCCAAGAGATTAAAACTCCCGAACGACACGGTTAAACTTTCAACTGAATACATTAAAACAATTTATTAGGGTACTCGCCTTTGTCAATTAGGTCTTGTATTTTAGCAACTACAGCAGCTCTATCGTCGGCATAAGTTACACCAAACCATTTTGAAGGAGTATCCAAAACTTTTACTTTTATTTTTCCACTATTAATTAAACGGTCAACAGCCCAAGGAATAAAGAATTCAGATTTAGGGTTGTCTTTATTTTCGTTTAAGAAGTCGATGAATTGTTCTTCTGAGTAATTGAAATACTCAGGAGTAAATCCCCACATATTCATAGAAACAGGAGTATTTTCAGATACTTCCACCATATTTTCGTTTTCGTCTTTATACTTAATCTTACCATCAGTATCGCGGATAATATAAGTACGTTCTACAACAGAAGTAAGATAGCCATTAGCATCAGTCTGACAAAGACCTCTTGCTACCGAACCACTTTCAGATAAAGTATTTCCGATGCGGTAACCTATCATACAGTATTCGTTCTCTTTGTTTTCTACCGACATTAAGAAATCTGCTAATATTTTATAGCTATCCTTACCATAGAAATCATCAGCATTAATAACTGCGAAAGGCTCTCCGATAGCATTTTTACCCATAAGCACAGCGTGGTTAGTTCCCCAAGGTTTAACTCTATCTTCGCTCAAAGTATAACCTTCAGGAAGTTTGTCTAACTCTTGAAATACTGTTTCTACAGGTATAGTATTCTCATACTTTTTAAGAATTTTTTCGCGAAAGTCTGCTTCAAATGTTTCACGAATAACAAAAACTACTTTACCAAATCCGCCTCTAATAGCGTCAAAGATAGAGTAATCCATAATAGTTTCTCCATTAGGACCTAATCCATCTAATTGTTTAAGTCCTCCATAACGGCTACCCATTCCTGCAGCCAAAACAAATAATGTTGGTTTCATAAGAATTAAAATATTTATATAAATTGTTATTTTGATAACAAAGGTATATATTTTAATCTAAAAAAGAGGAACTTTTAAGCCCCTCTTTTTATATACGGATACAAATTTATCGAAATAGTTAGAAATTTATAACTTCTCCAACTCTATCGCTTTATAATTTTTGTATCTATCTGATATTATATTCCAATCTACTATTTCCCAAAGTAAAGACAAATGCTGCGGACGTTTATTTTGGTAATCAAGATAATAAGCGTGTTCCCAAACGTCGGCTACAAATATAGGCATCAAGTTATTTCGAATAGGGTTCTCGGCATTACTTGCTTTTATAAGGCTAAGTTTGTTTTTGTCGTCTTTTACCAACCACATCCAACCCGAACCAAATATAGATGTTGCTTGTTTTTCAAACTCTTTCTTAAACTCTTCAAAACCTCCAAAAGACTCTGTTATTGCATCTAACAATTCTTTAGAAGGAGTTGAGCGTCTGTTAGCCGAAAACGAATTAAAATAAAAAACGTGGTTCCATACCTGAGCCGCATTGTTATATATCCCTCCATCTGAGTTTTTTACAATCTCTTCTAATGTTGCATTCTCAAACTTTGTCCCGTCTACAAGATTATTCAAATTTGTTAGATAAGCATTTACGTGTTTACCCCAATGAAACTCTATTGTTTCTTTACTAATAATTGGCTCTAATGCGTTGTAAGCATACGGCAAAATTGGCATTTCAAATTTCATAATGTTATTTTTTAATTGTTATTAATTTATCTACTAATAGGGAAACACACCAACAGTCTGTTTTGTTTTATAAATTTGTTTATTTATCCCTTACACAAGTAAAGACTTATTTCAAAAAAGCCGCCACGATACTGTCGTGACGGCTATATGTATTCTGCTTAGCAAAGATACAACACCAAAAGGCGTTTGTCAAGTGTTAATTAACATTCGTTTGTAATTGAAGTATTGCTTTATTCAACACCACATCATCTCGCAACTCGTACATTTTAGTACCTTTATGGTAGTAATATTGCTGCATTATATTGTATGCAAGATGTTTAGATATAATTTTCTTGTGCAATTCTAAATCTCTATCTAAGTCGGGCTTTAGTAGTTTCTCTAAACTCTGAAACTCTTCGTTAGCTATATCCTTATAACCTTCAAGCTCCATAGCTCGCTTTAGGGTTTCGAGAGTGCGTTCGCTTTGTAAATCGTAAGTAAAATCGACCGACTTAACGTATTCTTTAAACTCATTATATAGCTCTTCGCTAACCTCAAACTCCGAAGGAGATGCTATAACAGGATTATCAACCCTCCATTGAGCTACAAAATCGAAGAAGATAGATTTAGCTTCGAGATAGAAAATCATAGATGGAACGTTTTCTTCTTTAACTTCAAAGTCGGGCGATATACCGCCACCATCATAAACTGGGCGACCATTACGAGTGTAGAACGTTACTGGCACGGTATCTGAGTCTGCTTTTTCTTTCTTACTATAATCTATACGCTGAATGCATCGTCCGCTCGGAATATAATACTTAGCAGATGTGAGTTTAAGCTGCCCACCATGAGGCAAAGAACGAGTAATTTGCACCAAGCCTTTACCGTAAGTTTTTTCGCCTACAAGTATTCCCCTATCTAAATCTTGCACTGCCCCTGCTACTATTTCCGATGCCGATGCCGAATTACCATTAATAAGTATAGCAATAGGCATATCGGGAGCTATAGGTGCTTGCATAGCTTTATAAACTCTGTCGTATTGTTTTATCTTGCCTTTCATCGAAAGTAAAGTGTCGCCTTTAGCCATAAAAAGGTTTAATATTTCAAGACATTCGTCAACTACTCCTCCTCCGTTGTCTCTTACATCAAACACAAGCGCAGAGATATTCTTATTCATAAGTTCTAAAAAAGCTTCTTTTACCGCTCTACCACTATCAACAGTAAACGAAGAAAGATAGATATATCCTATATTATTTTCCAGAACTCCTGAATATACAACCGGATTTATATGTATTCTCTTTCTTGTTATTTCAATTTTACGAGGTTTGCTCTCTCCTATTCTTTCTATGGTTAGAGTTAATTTAGTATTGGGCTGTCCTTTAAGAAGGTCGCTTGCTTGTTTGGTATCTTTACCTTCCATACTCTCGCCATCAATGTATAATATTTTATCGCCAGGTATTAATCCCGACAAAACAGCAGGCATTCCTTCGTATGGTTCGCGAATAATTATAGAACTATCTTTCATAGATATTACAGAGCCAATACCACCGTATTCACCTGTAGTCATTATCTGAAAATCAGGCATTTCTTTAGCAGGAATATACTCACTGTAAGGATCTAAATCTTTTAACATTCCGTTAATAGCCTCTTCCGTTATAGCTTCCACATCTATTGAATCGACATAATGAACAACAGTTTCTTTCAAAACAGAATTTAGTATATCCGAATACTTAACCATATCAGATAATTGTTGTTCCGCCAACTGAGCCTGCGAACTTATTGCTATACCTATTATATATAACAATGTAATGCTTATTACTTTTATTGATTTCATATTGTTTGAGCTGTTTCCTTTATACTATTCCAACGTTCAGCTGAAAGTTTTGTTCCTATAACCTGAATAATCTCACCAGCAAACAGAGTTCCTAATTCGGCACATTGCTTAATAGTTTTATTTTGCGTTAGACCATACAAAAAACCTGCCGCATAATAATCTCCTGCCGCCGTTGTATCTAACGGTGCCACATTGCTACGCACCGGAACGTACACTACCTCCCCTTTACACATAACAAAAGAACCTTTAGCTCCTGTTTTTACTATACTCATTTCTACCATACTACCTATTTCCTCTACAGCTTCTTGGGGTTCTTTACCCGTTAGTGCCTTAGCTTCCTCTTCATTAGCAAATACAATATCAACATAATTATTTATTAATTTTAGAAGAAATTCTTTTTCTGCCTCCACTATATTGTAACTTGCCAAATCTATTGCTATTTTCAACCCTAAAGACTTGGCAATAGATAGGGCTCCTTCTATCAACTCGTGGTTTTGTACTAAATAACCTTCAACATACAAATACGTATATTCAGATAAAACATCTTTATTTAAGTCGGTCTTGTGCATATCGCCTGCTACACCAAGATAAGTACCGAAAGTTCTTTCTCCATCAGCACTAATAAACGTCATTGCAGTGCCTGTATGATTATTGTTTACGTGTATAAAATGTGGATTAACACCCGCTCGCATAAACTCTTCGATATAGAATTTACCATATTCGTTATCTCCAACCTTTCCTACAAACCCAACATTTGCGTTCATATAAGAAAGCGCAAGACAAGTATTACCTGCCGAGCCTCCTGTTGTTATTTTGTAATTTATATTTGCAAGACGATTAAATATATCGTCGCGAGTTTCAACATCAATAAGACTCATACTACCCTTTTGTAAGTTAAGTTCACTCAAAAGGTTATCATTATCTATCTTCACCAATACGTCTACTAAGGCATTACCTATTCCTAATATTTTCATCTTTATTTGTAATTTTAGCACAAAGATATTTGTTTAATTGGAAAAATACCCTTAATTTTGCAACGCATTTGAGAGAAATGCTAAAAAAACATTCTTCCTTAGCTCAGTTGGTTAGAGCATCTGACTGTTAATCAGAGGGTCCTTGGTTCAAGTCCAAGAGGGAGAGCAACCAAAAAAAGACTCGCATTAAAGTGTGGGTCTTTTTTGGTTTTTAGAATAAGTATTAGCTTTGCATCTAAAAAGCAATAGAAGAAAACAAATCTCTACTTGAATTGATAAAAAACAAAGCTGTCCGATAAAACTTTTTCTATTTCGTCCAAATTCTCGACATTTTCTCTACTTACTTATTTCTACAAGACTGCACTTCTTTCTGTTATTTTGATATTATAGTCCCTTTGCTTAATCTTAAGAGCGGAGCAAGAGAGTAAGTAAACTACCCCAATAGGCAACTATCTGTAATTCCTTAACTCTCGGAGACGAGCATAAAAGTAAGCGAGTGGACAAATGGACGGCTCTATCTCTCTGGTGAAGCACTTCGCCGCTATTAGTAGAACTCCCTCGTCGTTCTTAGTAGATGGGCGAGCAGGTTGTTACTATATACCCCTTGTTGCTCTTAGTAGATAGGCGAGCTGTTTCTCAGTAGATACCCGATGCCTCTCTTAGTAGAACCACCTCGTCTTTATACTTAAAGCACCCCGTCTCTCTTAGTAGAGACACCTCGCCTATCTCAGTAGAGACACGAGGGGTCTCTTAGTAGAGAGAAGCCCCTAAGTGAAGCTTTTACTTTTGAGGTTTATAAAGTGCTGTATTTGAGGTTGTTTATTTTTGTCAGATAAGGTTCGGAATAGAAAACAAATAGCAATAAAAGAATATTTTTGCTTGAACAAACACAGGGGTTTGCAGGTGAGCCAAAACTTCACTTAGGGTCTTCTCTCTTATCAGAACGATAAGGGGTATCTAATAAGAAAGGCAAGGACGTTCTACTAACATCCTTGCCTCCTTTTACTAAGATTGTGTTACGGAATAAAAAGGTTGCTAGCAACCTAAAATATCCGATGAGACATTATTTATTGATAATAATTCTTTTCGTAACCACTCTATCTCCTCTATGTATAGATACCAAATAGACTCCCTCGTTAAGACTTGAAACATCTATTTTATCTGTAAAATTAGAATCTACCATTACCAGAGTTCCCAATTGATTGTATATCTCAATTTTCTTAATTGGATTATCTGAGGTTATGTATAAATATTGTTTTACAGGATTAGGGTATATTGACAGATTAAGATTTGAAACATTATCAATTCCAGAAGTCTGGATAACTTCCAATTTACCATTTACCAAATTGTAAGAATAATTATTGTCAAATCCGCCCGATAAAATAATATCATAAAATCCTACTGCTGAAGTTTTATCTGCTACACAAGTAATTGTTGGCAGTTCGTCTAAAACACTCGCATCATCATTATTCTTAAAACCATTGAATTGTAATGTGAAAGTAGGGTTTTCTTCCCCATAGAATTTATCTTTGTTATCAGCCGAAATAATTAATTGAGCTTTGTTTACTGTTAATAATTGTTGCTTAGATTCAGCTGTAAGATAGTTTTCATTTCCTACTGAAGAAGCTGTGATATATGTTTCTCCTGCTCCTATGATAGTTACAGTATTACCATTTATTGTTGCCACATTTGTGTTAGAACTTTCGTAAGAGATTGGCAATCCTGAATTGTTGGTTGCGCTCAAAGTAAAATCTGCATCACCATAAGTTTTTGTCGGTATTGCGGGGAAATCAATAATGTTCACCTGTATAGAATCCATATCATCTATAATATTAATAAAGTCTCTCCAGGCAATGGCTTTTTCATACAATTGTTTACTTCCAAATGGAATATGCAATGAACAGACGTTTATTTTTACACCATCAAAAGTAGTAATATCGCACAAAGGAGGTGTCTGATTTAAAGATGTAATATTATCTAAGGAGAAACAGTTATAAAATGTATTTTCCCCTAATGATGACAATGAAGAAGGAAGCGTAACATCAGTTATGTTTCTACATTCGGCAAAAGCATAAGCTCCTATAGATACAATACCATTAGGGATATTCAATGAATTTAATCCTGTGCAGTCTGAAAACATACCAGAAGGTATATGTTTTACATTTTCTCCAAAATTTACTATTCTTAAAGCAGTACATTTTCCGAATAGTTCATCAGGCTCATTAGTACCCTCATTACAATTGATAGCGTTAAAATTAATCTCTCTTAAACGCGAACACTCTCTAAAAGCACCTGCTCCTATGTACGTTATATTTTCAGGAATCGTGATAGATGTTAGTCTTGTACAATTACCAAAAGCATTAGCCCCAATTGAGGTTACACCTTCGGGAATAGTGATAGAAGTTAGGCTACTACAATTCTCAAAAGAAGAATAGCTAATAGAAGTTACACTTTCGGGAATTGTGATAGATGATAAGCTACTACAATTCTTAAAAGCAGAACTACCAATCGTAGTTACACTTTCTGGAATTGTGATAGAAGTTAGGCTACTACAATTCTCAAAAGAAGAATAGCTAATAGAAGTTACACCTTCGGGAATTGTGATAGATGATAAGCTACCACAATTCTTAAAAGCAGAACTACCAATCGTAGTTACATTATTCCCCATAGTAACAGATGTCAAGCTACGACAGCCTTCAAAAGCAGAATTATAAATATAAGTTACACCTTCTGGAATAATGATAGATGTTAGGCTACTACAATTCTTAAAAGCAGAATAGCCAATGGTGGTTACACTATTCCCCATAGCAACAGACGATAAGCTACTACAGCCATAAAAAATATACTCAGGCAATGATTCTACTTTTTCTCCTATAGTTACAGTTGAAAGGTTAGTACAATCAGAAAAAGGAGAGCTAGAGACCTCTGCATTTATAGCGTTGTAAGTAACTGTGGTTAGGCTTTCACAACCTGAAAAAATATACTCAGGCAATGATTCTACGCCTTCTGGAATAAGGATAGAAGTTAGGCTACTACAATTCTTAAAAGCAGAATTGCCAATGGTAGTTACATTATTTCCCATAATAACAGATGCCAAGCTACTACAGCCAGAAAAAAGATACTTAGGCAATGATTCTACTTTTTCTCCAATATTTACAGTTGAAAGGTTAGTACAACCAGAGAAAGGAGAGTTAGATACCTCCGCATTTACAGCATTATAATTAATGGTAGTTATGCCTGTACAACCTGAAAAAACAGATTGCTCAATTGAGGTTACTTTTTCAGGAATAGTGATAGAAGTTAGGCTACTACAATTCTTAAAAGCAGACACTCCAATAGTAGTTACACTATTTCCCATAGTAACAGAGGCCAAGCTACTACAACCAGAAAAAATATACTCAGGCAATGATTCCACTTTTTCTCCTATATTTACAGTTGAAAGGTTAGTACAATCAGAGAAGGGAGATTTATAGGAATATCCAGAGAGCTCTGCATTTATTGCATTATAATTAATGGTAGTTAAGCCTGTACAACCAGAAAAAGCATATCGCTCAATTGATGTTACACTTTCTGGAACAGTGATAGATGTTAAGCTTTCACAACCTGAAAAAATATACTCAGGCAAGGATTCTACTCCTTCTGGAATAATGATAGAAGTTAGGCTACTACAATTCTGAAAAGCAGAACTACCAATGAAAGTTACATTAGTTCCCATAGTAACAGATGACAAGCTACTACAGCCTGAAAAAAGATACTCAGGCAATGATTCTATACCTTCTGGAATAATGATAGATGTTAGGCTACTACAATTCTTAAAAGTAGAACTGCCAATAGTAGTTACATTAGGTCCCATAGTAACAGATGACAAGCTACTACAGCCTGAAAAAAGAGAGCTAGGCAAGGATTCTACTCCTTCTGGAATAATGATAGAAGTTAGGCTACTACAATTATTAAAAGCAGAAAAGCCAATAGTAGTTACATTAGGTCCCATAGTAACAGATGACAAGCTACTACAGCCTGAAAAAAGAGAGCTAGGCAAGGATTCTACTTTTTCTCCTATATTTACAGTTGAAAGGTTATTACAATCAGAGAAAGGAGATTTAGAGGAATATCTAGAGAGCTCTGCTTTTATTGCATTATAATCAATGGTAGTTATGCCTGTACAACCAGAAAAAGCAGATTGCTCAATTGATGTTACACCTTCTGGAATAGTGATAGATGTTAAGCTACTACAGTTATAAAAAGTAGAACTGCCAATAGTAGTTACATTAGTTCCCATAGCAACAGACAATAAGCTACTACAGCCTGAAAAAAGAGAGCTAGGCAATAATTCTACTCCTTCTGGAATAATGATAGAAGTTAGGCTACTACAATTCTTAAAAGCAGATTCTCCAATGGTAGTTACATTATTTCCCATAGTAACAGATGACAAGCTACTACAGCCTGAAAAAATACCAGAAGGTAATGACTCCACTTTTTCTCCTATATTTACAGTTGAAAGGTTAGTACAAGCAGAAAAAGAAGAACTTGAGATCTCCGCATTTATTGCATTATAATTAATGGTGGTTATACCTGTACAATCAGAAAAAATACCAGAAGGCAATAATTTCACTTTTTCTCCAATATTTACAGTTGAAAGGTTAGTACAATCAGAGAAACCATAATGATAGCTATAGCCAGAGATCTCCGCATTTATTGCATTATAATTAATGGTAGTTAAGCCTGTACAACCAGAAAAAGCATATCGCTCAATTGATGTTACACTTTCTGGAATAGTGATAGATGTTAAGCTACTACATCCTGAAAAAATGTACTCAGGCAATGATTCTATACCTTCTGGAATTGTGATAGATGTTAGGCTACTACAATTCTTAAAAGCAGAACTGCCAATAGTAGTTACATTATTTCCCACAGTAACAGATGTCAAGCTACTACAGCCTTCAAAAAGAGAGTTAGGCAATGATTCTACTCCTTCTGGAATAATGATAGAAGTTAGGCTACTACAATTCTTAAAAACAGAAAAGCCAATAGTAGTTACATTAGTTCCCATAGTAACAGATGCCAAGCTACTACAGCCTGAAAAAATGTACTCAGGCAATGATTCCACTTTTTCTCCAATATTTACAGTTGAAAGATTAGTACAACCATAGAAAGGAGAGTCAGAGAACTCTGCATTTATAGCATTATAATTAATGGTAGTTAAGCCTATACAACCAGAAAAAGCAAAATCCCCAATAGTTGTCACATTTTCTGGAATCGTGATAGATGTTAAGCTTGTACACTCCCCAAAAGCAGAATCTCCAATCGTAGTTACATTAGTTCCCATAGTAACAGATACTAAGCTACTACAGACCCAAAAAAGAGAGCTAGGCAATGATTCCACTTTTTCTCCAATATTTACAGTTGAAAGGTTAGTACAATCAGAGAAAGGTGAGCTAGAGACCTCTGCATTTATAGCATTATAATTAATGGTAGTTAAGCCTATACAACCAGAAAAAGCCATATTTCCAATAGAAGTTACACCTTCTGGAATAGTGATAGATGTTAGGCTACTACAATTATTAAAAGCAGAACTACCAATAGTAGTTACATTAGTTCCCATAGTAACAGATGTCAAGCTACTACAGCCAGAAAAAAGAGAGTTAGGCAAGGATTCTATACCTTCTGGAATTGTGATAGATGTTAGGCTACTACAATTCTGAAAAGCAGAACTGCCAATAGTAGTTACATTAGTTCCCATAGTAACAGATGTCAAGCTACTACAGCCAGAAAAAATATACTCAGGCAATGATTCTACTTTTTCTCCAATATTTACAGTTGAAAGGTTAGTACAACCATAAAAAGGCGAGCTAGAGACCTCCGCATTTATTGCATTATAATTAATGGTCGTTAAGCCTATACAACCAGAAAAAACCATATTTCCAATAGTAGTTACACCTTCTGGAATAGTGATAGAAGTTAGGCTACTACAGCCAGAAAAAAGAGAGTTAGGCAATGATTCCACTTTTTCTCCAATATTTACAGTTGAAAGGTTAGTACAATCAGAGAAGGGAGATTGATAGAAATATCCAGAGAGCTCTGCTTTTATTGCATTATAATCAATGGTAGTTAAGCCTATACAACCAGAAAAAGCATATCGCTCAATTGATGTTACACTTTCTGGAATAGTGATAGATGCCAAGCTACTACAGCCAGAAAAAAGAGAGTTAGGCAAGTATTCTATACCTTCTGGAATAATGATAGAAGTTAGGCTACTACAATTAGAAAAAGCAGAACTACCAATGAAAGTTACATTAGTTCCCATAGTAACAGATGCCAAGCTACTACAGCCAGAAAAAGCAGACTTTTCAATTGAGGTTACACTTTCTGGAATAGTGATAGAAGTTAGGCTACTACAGCCAGAAAAAATATACTCAGGCAAGGATTCTACTTTTTCTCCAATATTTACAGTTGAAAGGTTAGTACAATCAGAGAAAGGAGATTGATAGGAATATCTAGAGAGCTCTGCTTTTATTGCATTATAATCAATGGTAGTTATGCCTGTACAACCAGAAAAAGCAGATTGCTCAATTGATGTTACGCCTTCTTGAATAGTGATAGAAGTTAGGCTACTACAGCCAGAAAAAATATACTCAGGCAAGGACTCTACTCCTTCTGGAATAATGATAGAAGTTAGGCTACTACAATTATAAAAAGCAGAACTACCAATGAAAGTTACATTAGTTCCCATAGTAACAGATGACAAGCTACTACAGCCTGAAAAAATACCAGAAGGTAATGACTCCACTTTTTCTCCAATATTTACAGTTGAAAGGTTAGTACAACCATAAAAAGGCGAGCTAGAGACCTCCGCATTTATTGCATTATAATTAACGGTCGTTAAGCCTATACAACCAGGAAAAGCCCTATATCCAATAGTAGTTACACTTTCTGGAATAGTGATAGATGTTAAGCTACTACTGAAAGAAAAAGCAGACTCTCCAATTGATACTACAGAATAAGTTTTCTCTAAATGTGTAACGGTTTCAGGAATTGTAATAACACCAGTATATGTACCATAATTCTCACCTGTTACTTCCACCTCATTCGTTTCTGAAGGCAGAATATTATAATAAATCCCGCCGCTCTCAAAATCATACGCCCAAGCATGAATCACACAGAGTAAACCAAGCATGAAAACTAAAAAAAATTTCTTTGTCATAACTATTTAATTTGTATTATTATTTTTAGATTTGATATTCTTATCATATTTGAAATACGTTGTCATATAAGAATAGAATGATGCAACAATTAATAAAATGCACGCTATAAAAACTATTAACGATAATATTTCTCCGTTAAAACAAATTACTCCTTCTTTAGAGCAGATTGCAATAAATATAAACAACTGAGAAGCCGTTATAAACCAGAAAAATATTCTATAAAAATCCGGTAGATAATCCCAATAGTTTTTATTATCGGCATTGTATAATCCTTGAAATATATCATCATATTCTCTTTTCAGTTCCCGTTTTCTTATAATCATATTCAAATGATGGTCACGTCTAAACCCATAACCTATATTTAGAATTATCATATTCAGCAATAATAAGATAGATAAAACAATAAAAGTTGTTGCTAGTAAAATAGAATTGGAAAAGTAGATTTGATTGTTATATAGGCTTATATATGTCTGTGAATAAATCACACAATCAGCAGTATGAACATACACAAATCCAAATCCGCCAAATAAAACAAAAAGAGCAATCAAAAATTTAATAAATAACCCTTGATGATGATTTTGATTCTCTGCAAATTGAGAATGTAAAGTTTCTAAAATAGGTGATTTTTCAACCATCAGAATAAAGCGTATTGCCCTCTCCGGCTCCAAAAGAAGAGTTTATAAAATAAGAAAGCGTGGAACCGTTAACTTACTTTATCAAGTGAAATAAGTCAAACACTTTCAATGTTTGATATGTCTAATATGTATGCCGATTGTTATTAATCGACGTGCAAATATAAACATAATTTTAATATTACAAGCGTTTTCGCCCTTAATGGACTGTTGCGGTTGCAAAATTAATTACCGAGTATGCCATTGTATGACGCTTTAAATGATTATTTTTGTATTTAATCGATAATTTGAAGTATTTTATTATGTCTCGAATCCATCATTTACAACGTAACTTGTTGATTATACACAAGATTAAAAGCTCTATGTATATCAGTTTCTCGGAACTCACTCGTTATTTAGAGCAAGAACTATTTTTTCGTGGAATACTCAATACTGGATTATCTCGCAGAACAATACAACGAGACTTCCAGACTATAAGAACTGATTTCGGTATAGATATAGAATATTGTTATTATAATAAAGGTTATTATATTAAAGAGAATGCAATACGTTCAGACACCGAACGGTTTCTTGATTCGCTCGATATACTTTCGTCTCTTAACTCAGAAACTGGAATACCTGATTTTATATTGCCAGAGAAACATCGCCCTATGGGAATACAGCATCTGTATCATCTTATTTATGCTCTTAAAAATTCATTGCGTATCTCTTTCTCTTATTTGATATTTGGAACGGAACAACCGTTTACTAAAGTATTGGAACCGTATGCCTTAAAAGAATGTCGGGGACGATGGTATCTTGTTGGGTGCAACACTGGAGGTAATGAACTAAAAACATACGGACTTGATAGAATATCTGATCTTGTTGTTTTAGATGAAGATTTTCATAAAAACAACTCAATAGATGTGACTGCTAAATTCAAAGATAGTTTTGGTATTTATTCGTCTAATGAATATCCGGTAGAAGATGTTGTTCTCTCTTTTGATGCTCGAGATGGTAATTATCTAAAGTCTCTACCCTTACACCATAGTCAGACTATAATAACCGACAATAAAGATGAATTTGTTATCCGTTTACGACTTAAAATAACACTGGATTTTGTAATGGAACTTATGTCTCGAAGCTGGTCGTTGAAGGTGATAGAGCCATTGTCTTTACGCGAACAGATACATTCTATTTGCAAATCGGCATTAGAGAGAAATCGTTCATAGTAGAACTCTCTCGCTTGTCTTATTAAAAAGCAGACATTTTCCTCTGCCTTGAGCGCAAAGCGACACACCCACATTCCCAACAACCCTGAATGGATTCGTTTTTTAAGGCTTTCAGCCTTTTTGCGCCTTATCTCTGGAGACGCGGCACGCCAGTCTCTACTGTGCTTTGCGTTTTACTGCGCTTGTCGCGCAACTTTTATCTTTTAGTTTTTAGTTTTTAACTGCGAGTAAGCTCGCTTGTCGCCAACTCTTTGTTCTTAGTTCTAAATAACCTCTAACAAATCGAGGAATATAACTATTATAGCCAATGGAACAAAAAACCTTATTAAGAACCAAAGCACATTAAATATTTTCACTTTTATTACGCCTCCGTTAGTTAACTCATCTTTAACTTCCGATTTTTTAAGTTTCCAACCTACAAATAAACTTATAAACAATGCTCCAATTGGCATTATATAAATCGACGACAGTTTATCGAAGAAGTCAAATATATTATTGCCTAATATTTTGAAATCAGACAATACTCCCATAGAAAGCGAACACAATACACCTGTAATAGCTAATGCCACTCCCGAATACACCAATGCTTTATGACGAGATATTTTCTTTTCTTCTGTAAGATATGAGATTATTACTTCGAGTAAAGATATTGCCGAAGTAAGTGCTGCAACTATAAGTACAATAAAAAACACAATGGCAAATATACTACCTCCAGGCATACTTGCAAAAACTTCGGGAAGCACTATAAAAAGAAGTCCCGGTCCTTGAGTAGGTTCAAACCCAAAAGAAAATACGGCTGGAAGTATCAAGAAACCTGCAAGCAAAGCAAATATTAAATCCATCACAATGGTTATAATACCTATTTTACAAATACTCTCCGTTTTGCCAACGTAAGAACCGTAAGTTAAAGCTATTCCCATACCTAAGCTTAAAGAGAACAATCCTTGTCCTAAGGCATTAAGAACAACATCGGGAGTAACCTTACTCCAATCAGGTTTTATCATAAAGTCGATACCTACTTGAGCATTAGGCAAAGTTAAAGAGTAAATGGCTAATATAAATACCATAATAAATAACGAAGGCATAAGTATTTTAGAATACTTCTCGATACCGTTTTTCACTCCCAACCATAATATAGACACTGTTATTCCTAAGAATAATAAGTGCATTACAACCGGAGTTATAGGCGAACTAACAAATGATTCGAATTGTGTTTGAGCCACTCCTGTTGTTGTAAAACCTAACTGTAACGATGTAAAGAAATATTTAATAGCCCACCCTCCTACTACAGAGTAAAAAGATAAGATTATGAAAGCGCAAACAACTCCAAGCAATCCCGTAAAATACCATTTACTTCTGGGTGCTAATTTTTTGAAGGCTCCCACAGGATTAGATTGAGAACGTCTTCCTATAATAAATTCCGACATCATCAATGGGAAGTATAGTATAAATAAAAATATTATATACACAATAATAAAAGCAGCTCCTCCATTGTTTCCTGCCATATACGGAAATTTCCATAAATTACCTAAACCAACCGCCGAACCTATCAAAGCCATTAATGCTCCCATCTGCGACGAAAATGTATCTCTTTTCATATACTTTATTATTTTGTTTCGCAAAAATACAATTAATTAACCATATAATCGTTTACTAAAACAATGAAAAGAATTATTGTTATAGCATCGGCTCTATTGTTTTCGGTTATATTTACACTGAAAGCACAGTTCGACTCGCAGTTAAGTAACTACTGGGCAATAACTAATTTTTACAATCCAGCTTACGCCGGAACGTCTGGAAACATCGAATTAACAGGGCTTTACCGTCTTCAATGGTTAGGTATCGAGAACGCTCCCAAAACAGGTATTATAGCTGGAGATATGCCTCTAAAGATTGGAGATAAGCAACACGGAGTTGGTGTTTCGATGTATAACGATAAAATAGGATTGTTTAAGTCGAACGTTTTATCCGGACAATTTGCTTATAAATTAAAAATGTTTGGAGGAAATATGAGTATAGGCTTACAAGCTGGTTATATAAATCAATCGTTTGATGGGTCGAAGGTTGTTTTACCTGATAATGTTGGGAATAACGAAGATGGTTCTGGTTCAGGCACAAGCGACGACGCCTTCCCTACCGCCGAAGTATCTGCAACAGGGTTCGATGCTGCTTTAGGGTTGTTCTTTAGTAAACCAAAATGGTATGTTGGACTTTCCGTTACTCACCTTACGGCACCCAAATTAGACTTAAACGATAATACAGTATTAGAAATTCCACGCTCCTATTATTTTACGGCTGGATACAATATTAAACTAAACAATCCGTTATTAGAATTACGACCATCTGTTTTAGTTAAAACAACAGAGTTAAGTTCATTCTATGTAGAAGGCGATTCTTTATTAGTAGAAACAAAAGAAAATACGCTTAAGGGATTATGGACTCAAACTCAAATTGATGTAAATTTACGTATGGTCTACAACAACTCTCTGTGGGGAGGTGTTTCTTGGAGAAAAGATGATGCAGTGATAATTATGCTGGGGGGGAAGTTCAAAATGTTTGAAGTTGGATATGCTTATGATTTCCCAATTTCAAAGATAAGAACAAGCTCAACAGGGAGTCACGAAATATTTATAAAATACGCCCTTGAAATAGATACAAAGAAGGGCAAGAAAGGAAAGTCAAAAAGCGTAAGAATATTATAAAATATGAAGAAGTTAATTTTTCTAACTATTACAACGGTTATATTAACAGCCTGCGGACGTTCAGTTTCTGGCGATGGCGGTGAGCTTAGTGGCGTTAGAGCTACTGCTTGGAACGAACCTAATCCTCACGGAATGGTACTTATTAAAAGAGGTTCGTTTGAAATGGGACCTCAAAAGAACGATACTGTTTGGGGTATTTATCAAAACCCAAGGGGTATGTCGTTAGATAATTTTTGGATGGACGATACCGAAATTACTAACGCTGAATATCGTCAGTTTGAATATTGGGTCAGAGACTCTATAATCAGAGATAGACTTTACGACCCTGCTTATGGAGGCAACGACCTTTTTAAGATAGAGGAAGATAAAGACGGTAATCCTTACGACCCTCCTATTATCGACTGGAAAAGACCTATCCCTACCGAAAGAAGGGCTACCGAAGACGAGTGGATAGCTATACAGAGTGTAAATTACACTCACCCGGTTACTGGTGATGTAAAATTAGATCCAGATCAAATGATTTATCGCTACTCTACTTTTGATGCTACTCAAGCTGCTCTAAGACGTAATAGATTAGACCCAACAAAAAGAGTTTACAACACTGATATTACTGTTAATCCAGACGAAGTAATTATGATTTCTAAAGATACTGCTTACTTCGATGATGAAGGCAGAATTATTAGCGAAACCATTACTCGTCAACTTTCTACTTTGTGGGACTTTGAAAACAGTTACATAGTGAACATACACCCCGACGAATCTGCTTGGGTAAACGATTTCAACAATTCTTACAACGAGCCTTATATGCGCTTGTATTACAATCACCCAATGTACGACGACTATCCTGTAGTTGGTGTGTCTTGGGATCAAGCAAATGCTTTCTGTAATTGGAGAACTGAATATCTTAAAAAGTCTCTCGACGAAACAAGAAAAAACACTATCGAACCTTATCGCCTTCCTACTGAGGCTGAGTTTGAATATGCTGCTCGTGCTGGCAACTCCGACAACATTTACCCTTGGAGCAAAGAAGGTACTCAAGGTGATAAAGACTGCTTCTTAGGAAACTTCAAACCAGGAGAAGGAAATTACACTGCCGATGGACATATGATTACTTCTCGTGTTGCTTCTTTCACTCCTAATGCTTTTGGGTTATATGATATGGCTGGTAATGTTGCCGAATGGACTTCTTCTGCATTCTTAGAGTCGGGACCTGAAATTATGAACGATATAAACCCTGAATACAGATATAGAGCGGCAAAAGAAGACCCCTACTCTATGAAAAGAAAAGTAGTTAGAGGTGGTTCTTGGAAAGACGTTGCACATTTTATTCGCTCAGACATTCGCAGCTCTGAATATCAAAACGAACAACGTTCTTATATAGGTTTCAGATGTGTAAGAACTCAAGTCGGAGCTTCTAAGAGATAATTAAATAAAATAAGTAAGTAAAAAAACATCATACAATGGGATTCAAAAAAAGATATAAAAACTTTGTGGAGAAGTTCTTATCCGGAGAACAAGGTAAAAGATTTTTTCACATTTTCTATAATTTAGGTGCTGCTATAGTTGTTATTGGTGCCTTAGCAAAAATTAATCATTGGCCTTGGGGCTTAGGTAGTTTTCTTTTAGGTTTAGGTTTATTTACCGAATTCTTTGTCTTTCTTATTTCCGCTTTCGACAAACCAACGAGAGAATGGTTGTGGGACAGAGTATTCCCTGTGTTAGACTCTGGAGATGAAAAAGATAAACCCGAATTTCAAGGAGGCTCAGGTACTGTTATTGTAGGGGGTGGTTCTTCTGAAGGTAACGGATCTCCTGTTGTAATCGGAGGTGTATCTTTCGGCAATAATACACAAACAGCATCTGAAGCGGTAGAAAATATGTCGCCAGGACAGGTTCGCCAATCATTCGGCATTCCTAATGCTGTAGATATTTCGGAAGAAGACACAAATGCCCTTACTGCAAGTATTAAGAAAATGGCTGCCGCCGCCGACCAATTATCTAAGATGGCAGAAATGACAGAAGCTACTCAAACATATCTCGATCAAGTAACTTCGATGTCGGAAGATATGAAGAGATTTAGCGAGGTAACCAACAATCTTACTGGTGTATCTGATGTATTATTAAAATCATACGAAAGCATAACCAACAATTCAGATGGTATAACTCAATCATCTCAAGGATATGTTCAACAGATGGATAATCTGAATAGAAACATACAAGGACTTAACACTATATACGAAATACAGTTGAAGAGTGTAAGTTCTCAAATAGATGCAATAGAGAAAATTAATTCGGGATTGATGCGTATTAGAGATTTATATGAAGGTTCGATAGTAGACAGTTCGGTATTCCGTACCGAAACAGAACGAATGGCAAATCAGTTACAACAACTAAATGCTGTTTATAGCAGACTGTTAAATGCTATGACTGTTAATATGTATAACAATCCTGGCTTCCCTACTAATAACCCAAGTGGTACTAATCCTAATATTTAATCTTTAATTAAAATAAGATGGCTTCAAATAGCGCAAACTCTCCAAGACAAAGAATGATAAACCTGATGTATCTGGTTTTCATTGCAATGATGGCACTAAACGTATCGTCGGAAGTGCTTGATGGCTTTGAATTGGTAGAAGAAAGTTTGCTTCGTTCGGTAGAAGCTGTATCTCAAAATAACAAACTTTTGTTTTCCGACTTAGAGTATTCTTACAAAAACAATCCTGAGAAGACGAAAGAATGGTATGAGAAAGCGCTAACCGTAAAAGAAAAAACAGACTCTTTATTCAATTATATGCAAGAACTAAAGGTACGCATTGTGCAAAAGGCTGACGGTAAAGATGGAGACCCTGAAAACCTTGAACACCCCGACGACCTTAATGCCGCTTACGAAGTTATGTTCGAGAGAGGCAAAATGGACGCTAACAAATTGAAAGAAGATATTAATGTATACAGAGATTATATAACCTCTTTAATTAACAACCCTAACATTAAAGAGATTATAGAAAATAATTTAAGCACAGAACCCTCAGATAAGGCTAAAGAAAAAAACATATCGTGGGAAGAGTCGATGTTTTGGCAAATGCCTGTGGCTGCGGCTATAACTCTTGTTACTAAACTGCAAAATGATATTCGTGCTGCAGAAGGAGAAGTTTTAAGCGATCTGCGCAACAACATAGATATAGATGACTTCCGTGTAAATAGAGTTCAATCTTTTGTTATTCCAGAAGCACAGACGGTTGTTAAAGGAACTCCTTTCAAAGCCGACATTGTTCTTTCTGCTCAAGATTCAACAAAACGTCCAAAGATATTTGTTAATGGGAAACAACTTCCTGAAGATGCTTTAGGCAAATATGTTGCAAACACAAGTTCTACAGGAGCATTCCAGTTAAAAGGACATATAGAAATGCCAAGAGAAGATGGTTCGTTTAGCAAACACGACTTTAGTTATCAGTATTTTGTAGTAGAGCCAAGTGCTACTATAGCTCCTCTTTTAATGAATATGCTTTACGCTGGTATTAATAATGAAATACGTATAGCAGTACCAGGTGTAGCAAGCGAAAATGTTACTGCCACCATCTCTAACGGAACTCTATCTCGTAAAGGTAACGACATTTGGGTTGCTACTCCTCGTTTAGGTTCTGATGCTGTTATTACTGTAAGCGCAAAAATGGCAGGAGGTAGAACTCAAGAAATGGCTAAAACAACTTTTAGAGTACGACAACTACCCGACCCTACTGCTTTTCTTAATATAACAAATGTTGATGGCAACAAGGTCAGATTTAAAGGAGGTAAAATATCTAAAACTGTTTTATCGAATGTAGATGTTGTAAATGCAGCTATCGACGATGGCATTCTGGATATTGCGTTCAAGGTAATTAGATTTGAACTAACAACTGTTGGTGGTACAGGACTAACAATAAGAGAATTATCTGACGGCAACAAACTATCGAACCGTCAAAAAGATATGATTAAAAGGCTAAATCGACAACAAACAGCATTAATTAGAGGAATAGTAGTTCAAGGTCCTGACGGATTGGAAAGAACTCTTACTTCTCCATTAGAAATAATAATAAATTAAACTCACAATATATGAAACCCGTTTATTATATCATTTTAGCACTTGTATTAATGTTTGGTGCTCAAGATATGTTCTCGCAACAAACTCGCCCTTCAAGGGTAAGACCTTCTGTAGAAGCGAAATCAAACAATATGCCATCTTTAACAGATAGAGCAAAAATAAAGAATGAAATAGAATCATCAGCTCAATCTCATATTACTTGGGAAAGAGAAATATATCGTTTCGTTGACTTAACAAAAGAAAACAACGCAGCTTTGTATTACCCTACTCAACCAATAGGTAATCGTATGAACCTCTTCACTATTTTGTTTAAGCTATTAGTTGACGATAAGATTACTGCTTATAACTTTATAGACGACAGAGAAGTGTTTACAGAGGCTGAAAAGGTTAATGTAGAAGATTTGTTAAATAAGTATCAAGTATATTTCTCTAAAGAAGGAAATCAATTAAAAGTTGAAGATACAGACATTCCAAGCAGTGAGGTTACCAAATATATGATTAAAGAAGGTTATTTCTTTGATGCCGCTACAGGCAGTTTTCAAACTAAAGTAATAGCTCTTTGCCCTATATTAGTAAGAAATGAAGATTTCGGAACATCAGAAGATGCTTTATTCTGGGTAACTTATGATGATATTCGTCCTTATATTTCTCGCGAAATGATTATGACTTCTAACTACAACAATTCTCTAACTTATACAATAGATGATTATTTCCGTAAACAAATGTATTCTGGAGATATTGTTAAGACTACTAATCTTATGGGACGAAGTCTTGCTCAAGAAGTAGGTAGCGAACCAGAAGCCCTTAAGCAAGCACAAGATAGCATAGAGAATCAATTAAAAGCTTTTGATAAAAATCTTTGGGTAATAAGTAACGAACCCGACACTACAACTATTGTTGCTGATACATCGAATAAGAAAAATGCCAAAGAAGACAAGAAGAAAGACGAGAAGGTTTCAAAACCAAAAGAAAGTAAACCTAAAAACTCATCTCCTACTAAAAGTGTTAGAAGAAATAGATAATGAATCTTTATTGGCAAATATTTTATAGTTTCGCCAAGATAGGTTTATTTACTATTGGAGGTGGATATGCAATGCTACCTCTAATACAAAAAGAAGTTATTGATAATAAGAAGTGGATTTCTTATAACGATTTCATTGATATGCTGGCAATATCTCAGTCTACACCTGGTGTATTTGCTGTAAATATTGCAATCTTTATAGGATACCGACTTAAAGGTAATACAGGTAGTATTGTTGCCGCATTAGGCACTATACTACCTTCTTTTATTATAATGCTTGCAATAGCTATGTTTTTTCGCAACTTTCAAGACAATGTTTATGTGGGGAAAATGTTTAAAGCTATTCGTCCTGCGGTAGTTGCTCTTATTGCCGTTCCCGTGTTCACCACCGCTAAAGCTATCGGCATAAATATAAAAACTGTAATCATTCCTATACTATCGGCATTTCTTATCTGGTATTGGGGTGTATCTCCTATCTACATAGTGCTAGCAGCTGCCATAGGAGGACTTATATTCGGCAAATTAACTAAAAACAAAAGGTAACTATGCTAATTTACTGGCAACTATTTGTAACATACTTTAAGATAGGACTCTTTGGTTTTGGAGGAGGATATGCTATGCTATCCCTTATTCAACACGAGGTAGTAGAAAAGCATCAGTGGCTTACAGCAACAGAGTTTACCAATATAGTAGCCATATCACAAATGACACCTGGCCCTATAGGGATAAACTCTGCAACTTATATCGGCTACACGGTAACCGATAGTATTTGGGGTTCTGCCGTAGCTACATTTGCCGTTAGCTTACCTTCGTTTATTATAATACTTCTCATAGCACACTTCTACAAAAAGTTCAAAGCTAACAAATATGTAGAACAAGCCTTTTTAGGATTACGTCCTGCAACAATAGGATTAATAGCTTCTGCTGCTTTACTGTTGATAAACAAAGACAATTTTGCAGACTACACAAGTATAATTATATTTATTATAGCCTTTGTGCTAACAATGTTTACCAAGCTTCACCCTATCCTTATGATAGTTATTGCAGGAATTGCAGGGTTACTTATTTATTAAAGCAACCCGTTAGATCCTAAGAATATTAATGTCATATATCCCAAAAGTATAGCTATAAGTCCAACTATAAGACCTATTTTCACCATATCTTTCTGCTCTACAAGTCCTGTAGCGTGAGCCAACGCATTAGGCGGAGTACTTATTGGAAGTAACATTGCAAATGACGCGCATAATGCTATACCTACAAGAAGAGTTTGAACACCTCCGTATGGTTCTAACTGAACCTGCATACTAACGCCTACTACTGCCAATATAGGCACAAGTAAAGAAGCAGTTGCTGTATTTGAAATAAAGTTAGAGAGAGTCCAGCAAAGCAATCCGCTACCTATAATTACAAATATAGGAGACCAAGTATTAAAAGGAATTGACTGTACTAATCGGGTTGCTAAACCTGTTTCATTTAATGCAACACCTAATGCGAAGCCACCAGCAACCATCCAAAGCACACTCCAATTTATTTCTTCTAAATCTCTACGTTTAATAATTCCTGCCACACAAAACACTGCAATAGGTATCATTGCCACAACATTAGCGTTAACACCAGTCATTTTATCAAATATCCACATTAAAATAGTTACAGCAAAAGTAATGTAAACTACCCATGCTCTTGGTCCTTTCTCTACCTCTCCCTCTATCTCTAAATGTATTGTCTTTTGCTTGAAAGGAAAAAGAATACGAAGTACTACCCACGAAATAAGCAATAAAAGTATTGCTAAAGGAAACATATAAGACATCCACTGTCCGAAACCAATGTTAAGGTCGAGACCTGCTGGGTCGTTAAGGTATTTTAGAGCAATAGCATTAGGCGGAGTTCCGATAGGAGTACCTATACCTCCTATATTAGCAGCCAAAGGAATAGCTAAAGCCAGAGCTATTCTACCTTTTCCATCACTGGGAAGTGCTTTTAATACAGGTGCAAGAAATGCTAACATCATTGCAGCAGTTGCAGTATTGCTTATAAACATAGAGAAAAGTCCTGTAACAAGTAAAAAGCCTAAAAGCACGTTTTCCGATTTTGTTCCAAAAGGTTTCAACATTACTTTAGCCAATAAAACATCTAATCCTACTTTTGTAGCAGCAATAGCAAGGATAAAACCTCCTAAAAACAACATTATAATAGGATCGGCAAAAGTAGCAAGAAGTGTTTTGTAACTAATTAATTTCCCCATTTCTCTTACCGAATCGTTTTCGGCAAGAAACCACAAACTATTATCAGAAGCTGAAAGTAATAAAAGAGTAATTACAAGCACTGAAGTACACCAAGCTGGAATAACTTCCATAATCCACATTAATACCGCAAATACAAATATAGCAGCTACACGTTGCTCTATTATTGATATATCGCCCAAACCTAAGCTTTGTTGTGGAGCAAACCACACTGCAAAGAAAGCAATACAAGCTATACTTAGCGTGATAATAGTTTTTAACCTATGTCCTTTCGACAGTTTTTTTACTAATTTAGTAGTTTGTAGGTCTTCAAGTAAATGAAACCCCTTAAATGCTTTAAACATAATTCGTTGATTTATTCTATAATATTCAAAATAGTTATTGCTCAGTGTTTTATATATTTTTCACTAAGCAATTACGAAAAACGGGGGCAAAGATAAGATAATTTAATGAATATTTAACAAGTTAAATACAATAACCTAACATCACATAAACATAGTGGTAACTCCTTTCTTCTTTCCGCTTATTTTACTACTTTTGCGTGATTATTAAAAAAAACAATTTTGAAAGCTTATAAAACCCTCATATTTATAGTCGGCATATTGGTTGTGCTGGGCTTAATAAGTGCTGTGTTTCCCGAAGAAGGCATTGCTTTAGGCAGTAAACAACTATATTTTCCATCAATAGAAAGTATGGTAAATAAAGAATCGGGACACACAACTACCGCATCTCTTAGAGTGAAAGAAATGGAAGAGAGTTTGCGAATACAGAATTACAACGATTCGATAGAGCACGCTGCAGATATGGCGTATCAAGATTCATTATCATTTTATACAAACTTCTTTACAAATCACCCTTCTCGTATTGATTTACCTAATAATAATTTAGATTATCTCGACGATTTATTTGCAGCTCTTGATAGTTGTTCCGAGAAAGAAGTGCTTCACATTCTGCATTATGGCGATTCGCAAATTGAAGGAGATAGAATTACTGGAACTATAAGACAAAAGCTACAAGAACGATTTGGAGGTAATGGTCCTGGGTTATTGCCAGCTTTGCAGCCTATACCTTCTTCTTCTGTTGGTCAGTCGGCTACGGGCAGTATGGAACGATACACTATTGCTGGAACTCACAAAAACACAGTCGGACACAAACGATATGGTGTTATGGGGCAGGTAGGTATGATGTATGGCGAAAGTTCAATATCGGTACAAACAAGAAATTGGAAAGAGACTTACAAGAATGTAAAGGAGTTTAATTACGTTAGATTGTTTGTGGGTAAAACGTCAGACAGTTTTCAGGTTGATTTGGTTACTCCAAATAAAGAAACAAAGATAGGGCAAAAAGATAGGATAAACTCTTCGTTAGATGTTTACACTTGGGAGCTCGACTCTATAAAGCGTTTTACGTTAAGAATGCGCGGCTCAGGAGAAGTTTACGGAATATCTGCCGATGGCTCAAATGGTGTTGCTGTTGATAATATTCCTTTTAGAGGAAGTTCGGGTACTTTTTATTCTTCTATAGATTCCACTCTTTTGTCGACTATGTATAAACAGTTAAACACTAAACTAATACTTCTTGAATATGGGGGAAATACAGTTCCTTATTCTAAAACGGAGAAAGCTATAAACACATACAAGGCAACAATGTCGAAACAAATAGCTTTCTTAAGAAGAATTTGTCCTGAAGCAAAAATAATATTGATAGGTCCTTCTGATATGTCTACTAAAGTACAAGGTAAACTACAAACTTATCCCCATTTAGAAGCTTTTATTCAGGGACTTAAAGAAGCCGCTCTTGAAAACGATGCTGCCTTTTGGAATATGTACGAGGTTATGGGAGGTGAAAACTCTATGATAGATTGGGTGAAGAACACCCCAACATTGGCTGCCAGCGATTATATTCACTTTAATAAAAGAGGAGCTGAAAGAATAGGCGATTTGTTTTACGAATCACTTATGATTTATTACGATTACTATACCTTTAAGAACGAACATAAATGAAGCGACTAAATATTACCCTGGTTATATTGATGCTGATATGTTTGTCGTCTAAAGCTCAACGATCGAAATACGATATCGGGGAAATAATAACTCCAATGCACTCTTTTATAAAGGAGAAATACAACACAATTCAGGTTCCGGGAGAAGACTCTACCCGATTAAATAACTTTTTTCATAAGATAGATACATTGCTTTGCTATGGAGAAGGTCGGATTAATATTCTTCATATAGGAGGATCGCACGTACAAGCTGATGTGTTTTCGCATCAGGTAAGAAAAAACCTCGATAATATTAATGGAGACTTCCAAACTCCCAGAGGTTTTATATTTCCTTATTCTATAGCTAAAACAAATAACCCTCCTAACTACAAAGTGTCTTACACTGGTGTTTGGGAAGGAGAAAGAAATGTAAAAAGAACACGAGGTGTACCGCTTGGAGTAGGAGGAATAACTGTTTATACGTCCGACCCAGAAGCGCAAGTAAATATAACTCTTAATCCTGATTCTGTTTATCGTTGGGAGTTCGAACAACTTCGCCTGATAGGATACGTTGAAGATGGTAGCTGTATGGTTACGCCTGTGCTTTACTACAATAACGATACTATATACGGACAGTTAGATCTGAGTTTGTACAACACTTATATATTTGAACTTCCCGCACCCGATTACTCTTTTAGTATGGGATTTATTCAACACGACACTATCCCTCATACATTTGTTATAAATGGATTTATACCCGAAAAAGAAACTCCTGGCATAGTGTACCATTCTATAGGTATTAACGGAGCCTCTGTTCCTTCGTATCTTAAGTGTGAAGATTTCGAGAACGAATTGAAAAACTTACAGCCCGACCTTATTATATTTGGCATAGGTATAAACGATGCAGTACCGAAAGACTTTAAGCCTGAAGATTTTAAGAACAACTATTCTTATTTGTTGGAGATTGCCGAAAGGGTTAATCCCGATTGTGCTTTTATATTTCTAACAAACAATGATTCGTTTAGGAGGGTAGCCCGTAGAAGGTATCTCGTTAACACTAACGGAACTTTGGCTCGTAAGGCTTTCTTCGAACTTGCAGAAAAATACAATGCTGGCGTATGGGATTTGTTTACTCTTATGGGAGGTTTAAATTCTATGCGTAAATGGCAAAACGCAGGACTTGCACAGGTTGATAAAATACATTTCACTCGTCCCGGATATGTTCTCCTGGGGGATATGCTATATAATGCTTTAATACAATATTATAAAAAATTAGAATCAACAATAGAAATCGATGATTATAGACTTCCTTAAGCAAGTATTTGCTTTCGACCCTAATTCGCCCTTACTGTTTACTCAGTTTTACTTCTGGGCTTTCTTTGCTTTCGTGTTTGCAGGACTTGCACTTCTTCAAAACAAGATATTATTAAGGAATACGTTCCTTTGTTTTGTCAGTCTTTTCTTTTACTACAAAACAAGCGGATTGTTTGTTTTAATACTTATATTTACAACGATATTTAATTTCTTTCAAGGGAAACTTATATATAAGTCGTTAAGCGACAACAAGAAACACCTTTATTTAGTACTGGGGTTAATAGTTAATCTGTTTTTCCTATGTTACTTTAAGTATGCTTACTTTATAACAGATGTTATCAATAACATATTAGGATCCGACCTTAAAATCTTTAATGCATTTGCTTGGGTTGGTAATATGTTCGACGGAAATCAACGCTTTGATGTTGGAAGTATTATGCTTCCTGTAGGTATTTCTTTCTATACATTCCAAAATATAAGTTACTTGATGGATATTTATAGAAAGAGGATAGAGCCAGTTAAAGAGATATTAAACTTTGGTTTCTATGTAACTTTCTTTCCCGGTTTAGTAGCAGGTCCTATAGTAAGGGCAAATCAATTTGTTCCACAGATATATAAAAAATATTACTTAGGACGTAAACAATTTGGCATTGCTGTATTCTGGATAATGAATGGATTAGCAAAGAAAATTATACTGAGCGACTATATTGCTGTAAACTTTGTAGACCGAGTGTTTACCAATCCAACAATGTTTTCGGGATTTGAAAACTTTATGGGCTTAATAGGTTATTCGCTACAAGTGTATGCCGATTTCTCAGGATATACCGATATTGCTATAGGTGTTGCTATGCTTATGGGATTTTATCTTCCTAAAAACTTCGACTCGCCTTATAAAGCTACTAATGCTGGTAACTTCTGGAAACGTTGGCATATATCTCTGTCTAAATGGTTACAAGATTATTTATATATCCCATTAGGGGGAAATAGAACCGCTTCAATCGGAACATATCTGCTTATAATAACTATAGCTTTAATAGCTCTTATCTTATCCGGAAGCATTATCGTTGGTGCTCTTATGCTTCTTACAGTTGGCGTTTTGGTGTTTGTAGCCTATAAATATCCCGAAAAGAAGAAAAAGATTATAACCAATATAAACCTGATGAACGTTATGTTGGTAGGCGGAATATGGCACGGCGCAAGTTGGAACTTTATGATATGGGGCGGACTTAATGGTTTGGGAATAATTATCTATAAGTTTTGGCGCGATTGGAGTATAACAGTTCGCATTGTAGTTGTATCTTTATTAACATTATTGGCTTATTTCTTATCCGTTTATTTCCCAATGCCAGTATTTAATATTGCAGTGGTTTGGATAGGTGTAATTACTATAGGTACATTCATTCGCTTTGTTTATAGTTTAATAGGAGGAAACAAGTATTCATTTAAGTCTTTAGGGATTTGTTGGGCTGTGTTTCAAACATTTATATTTATATCGTTTACAAGATTGTTTTTTAGAGCTGGTTCTAATCTCGACCCAGCCGAAGCTAATCAGGCAGCTTGGAATACAGCACAAGATATGGTAAATCAGATAGGTGGCAAATGGGATCTTTCTCTTCTTGGAAGTATGTTGTATGAATATCGCACGGTGTTTTCTATTATATTATTAGGAATGATTATTCATTGGCTGCCAGACAACTTCAAAAGACGTTATCGCATAATGTTTGCTAAGATGCCTTTAGCCGTTATGGCATTGATAATTATAGTTTCTGTATTTATAATATATCAGTTTATAACCGCCGATTTGCAAACTTTTATTTACTTTCAGTTTTAATTTTTTCTACTTACTTATTTCTACAAGATTTCTCTTCTTTCTATTATTTTGATTTTATCGTCTCTTTGCTTAATTTAAGAGCGGAGCAAGAGTGTAATCAAGCTACCCCCAATAGGTAACTATCTGTAATTCCTTAACTCTCGGAGAGTAGCGTAAAAGTGAGCGAGTGGACAAATGTACGGCTATATCTATCTTATGAAGCACTTCGCCGCTTCTTAAGAGAACCACCTTATCTTTGTTACTAAAGAGGCGAGCTGCTTGTTACTATATACCCCTTGTCGTTCTTATTAGAGACCCCTCGGCTCTCTTACTAGATAGGCGAGGTGCTTCTTAGTAGAGACCCGATACCGCTCTTAGTATAACGGTCTCGTCTTTATACTTAAGACACCCCGTCGTTCTTAGTAGAGAGACCTCGCCTATCTACTAAGAGAGAGAAGGGGTCTCTACTAAGAGAGACGACCCTAAGTGAAGCTTTGCATTTTTAGAACTAAGAGTGAAGAACTAAGAGTGAAGAACTAAAAGTTGGCGCAGAGCGAAGCCAATCGCAATGCACAGTAGAGACGTGGCGTGCCGCGTCTCCAGAGATAAGGCGAGAGGCGAGCGAAGCGTTGCCTACGAGGACGGGAAGAGTTTATTCCAATCGAATAAGGTTCAAAATAACAATAGTAACTGCTTGCAATACTTCAATAAACGCAATGCAAATGGCTGAATAGTTACTAATAAAGGAAGAAAAAAACTATATAGAGAGGTATTAATTGCCCTTTTTATACTCCTCGTCTAATTCGTCGAAAGCTTGCTTAAGATCTAATAATTCGGCACGTATCGTTTTTAGAGAATTTACTATCTTTTCGGTATGAGCTACCTTTTCTTTATTATCTTTAAGGCGTTGCTTTGCTCCAGGCAAAGTCATTCCTCGCTCTTTTACAAGGTAATGAACCAAACGAATTTCTTCAATATCCTCTTTTCGGTACTGGCGAGTACCTTTATTTGTTTTTGACGGCTTAATAGATGGAAATTCTTTTTCCCAATATCTAAGTAGAGATTGATTTACATTAAACATCTCGGCAACCTCTTTTATTGAGTAGAATATTTTTTCTTGTTTGAATTTCATATTATCTATTTTCTGCTTCAAATAACATTTTATCGTATTCCTCAGGAGTTAAATCGAGGAAGAAATATTTTATAGGGTTATCGTGTTTATTATTTACCAACACTTCGTAATGCAAGTGTGTGCCAGTGGCAGTTCCAGTCATACCTACAGTAGCGATTTCTTGTCCTCGCACCACTTTCTGACCGGGTTTTACCTTCATCTGACGACAATGACCGTAAAGCGTTTTGTAACCAAATCCATGATTAATTACTACCGCATTACCATACCCTCCTTGCCACTTAGCCGATTCTACAGTTCCGTCTCCCGTAGCATAAATAGGAGTTCCCATATTGGCATTTAAGTCTACACCAGTGTGCATTTTCATTCTACCATACACGGGGTGAAGCCTTAGTCCGTATCCCGATATTAAACCCTTCAAATGCTTAGAAGATATAGGTATTATGCTGGGTATCTTTCGGTTCCTTTCTTCTTTATTTTTAATCAAAGATATTAGTTCATCGTAAGAGTTCGACTGAACATAAAGAGCTTTCGACATCATATCTAACTTGGCCGTAGTTGAAATAACCAAATCGGAAGATGGCATTGTTAAAAGTTTTTCGTATCTATCAGTCCCCCCTACTCCTGGTCTACGAATAGAATTAGGGATTGGGTTTACATTAAACATAGCACGATAAAGGTCGTCGTCTCTTTGTTGTAGCTCTTCTAATATCTTTTCGTTGGTTTCTATTTGCTTAGACAAAACTTGATATTGGGTTAATAATAATTTATTTTCTTTTCTAAGTTGTTGTTCTCGAGGCGAATCAAGATAGAAAAAAGCTATACCAAAAAGTATTCCTCCAACTATTATACCTATCAACAAATGTCGGCAAACGGTAAATATTCGGTCTTTGATAGAGGGGAAAACTCTTTCGTAACTTAGTGTATGAGGGTTGTATCTATAAAAAATGTTTCTCATCAAAGGAAATTTATATATCCAAAGACAGCAAAATTACAGTATTTGTACTATTTTTGCAAATTGTTTTAGATTATTTAATATGACAGCAAAAGAAATCCGACAATCGTTTAAAGATTATTTCGACAAAAGAGATCACAAAATAGTTCCCTCTGCTCCTATGGTTATTAAGGACGACCCTACCCTTATGTTTACCAATGCGGGTATGAACCAGTTCAAGGACATTATATTAGGCAACGTGCCTATAAAATATCCAAGAGTTGCCGATTCTCAAAAATGTTTGCGCGTAAGTGGTAAGCACAACGACTTAGAAGAAGTTGGTCACGATACTTATCACCACACTATGTTTGAGATGCTTGGCAACTGGTCGTTTGGCGATTACTTTAAGAAAGAGGCTATCGATTACGCTTGGGATTATCTTACTAATGTATTAAAGTTAGACAAAGACCGTCTTTATGTAACTGTATTCGAAGGAAGTGCTGCCGAAAATCTTGAAAGAGATAATGAAGCATCTGGATATTGGGAAAAATATCTTCCTCTTGAACGCATACTGAACGGGAATAAGAAAGATAACTTTTGGGAAATGGGAGATACTGGTCCTTGCGGTCCTTGCTCTGAAATACATATAGACCTTCGTGCTAATGAAGATAGAGCTAAAATAGATGGTAAAACACTTGTAAATGGAGACCACCCTCAAGTAATTGAGATATGGAACCTTGTGTTTATGCAGTTTAACCGTAAAGCCGATGGATCTTTAGATTCTCTTCCTAATAAAGTTATAGATACAGGTATGGGCTTTGAACGCTTATGTATGGCGGTTCAAGGTAAAACATCAAACTACGACACAGATGTGTTTCAACCTATAATAAAAGAATTAGGAAGCATTACTGGTTTTACTTACGGCAAAGAAGAGAAAGCAGACATTGCTATGAGAGTTATAGCCGACCACGTACGTACTATATCATTCTCAATTACCGACGGACAACTTCCATCAAATGCTAAAGCTGGGTATGTAATCCGCCGTATACTAAGACGTGCCGTGCGTTATGGTTATACGTTCTTAGACCAAAAGAAAGCTTTTATGTACAAACTTCTTCCTGCTCTTATCGACTCAATGGGAGACGCTTACCCTGAACTTATTTCTCAAAAGAGTTTGATAGAAAAAGTGATGAAAGAAGAAGAAGACTCTTTCCTTCGCACTCTTGAAACCGGTATAAAGCTTTTAGATAAAATTATCCAAGACAATAAAGAAGCGAACAACAAAACCATTAAGGGTGCTGATGCTTTCGTATTGTACGACACCTACGGCTTCCCATTAGACCTTACCGAACTTATTTTAAGAGAGCAAGGTATGGAGGTAGATAAAGCAGGCTTCGATATTGAAATGGACAAACAAAAAGAAAGAGCAAGAAATGCAGCGGCAACAGAAGCAAGCGACTGGATTTCTGTAGGCGAAGGCGACACCGAATTTGTTGGATACGACCAATCGTCGGCTCAAACACAAATACTAAGATACAGAAAGGTTAAGCAAAAGAATACCGAATACTATCAAATAGTATTAAGCAAAACTCCTTTCTATGCCGAAATGGGAGGACAGGTAGGCGACAGTGGTGTTCTAATATCTTCAAATGGTAAAAGCATAGACATATTCGATACAAAAAGAGAAAATAATTTGGCTGTACATCTATGTAATCAATTACCTGAAAATGTAAACGATACATTTATAGCACAAGTCAATACAGACAAACGTAGAGCATCGGAGTGCAACCACACTGCTACACACTTATTGCACGAAGCTTTAAGAGAAGTGCTTGGAACACACGTAGAACAAAAAGGTTCGTACGTAGCTCCAGATATATTACGTTTCGACTTCTCTCACTTTCAAAAAGTTACAAATGAAGAACTTCGACAAGTTGAACGTTTAGTTACTGCTAAGATAAGAGAAAATATTTCATTAGACGAGAAGCGAAGCATTCCTATCAGCGAAGCTAAAAATATGGGGGCAATGGCTCTATTTGGCGAGAAATATGGAGATGAAGTTAGAGTTATTAAGTTTGGCTCCTCTGTAGAACTTTGTGGAGGAACACACATTTCGGCCACAGGTTGTATTGGTAGTTTCCGTATAATATCTGAATCTTCTATCGCAGCAGGTATTAGACGTATAGAAGCTATAACTGCAGAAACAGCAGAAAATTATTTCTATGCTCAACAAGATATGCTTCAGGAAGCGAAAACAATGTTTAACAACACTCCTCACTTAATTCAGACCATAAGGAAGTTCTTTGATGAAAATGCTGAATTAAAGAAACAAACCGAGGAATACATCAAGGATAAGATTCAGATGGTTAAACAACAGGTAATTGCCAGCAAACAAATAGTTAATGGTGTAAACCTTTTTGTAATGAAAGGTAACTTCCCTCCTGTTATTGTTAAAGATATTGCATTCCAACTAAAAGGCGAATACACCGAAAACACTTACTTTGTTGCAGCTACTGCTTTTGACGATAAACCAACACTTACTGTTATGATTAGCGACGACTTAGTTAAAGGTGGTCTTAACGCTGGACAAATAGTTCGTAATGCTGCTCAACACATTAAAGGCGGTGGAGGAGGACAACCTCACTTTGCTACTGCAGGCGGTAAAGATGTTGAAGGAATTACTATAGCATTGGAAGAAATGAAAGATAAGTTGAAATAATATTAAAAGTAACAAATGCTCTTTAACTCTCTCGATTTTGCAATATTTCTTCCAATAGTTTTTTTACTCTATTGGTTTGTATTTAATCGTAATCTCAAGCTACAAAACCTATTTATAGTTGTTGTAAGTTACATCTTCTATGGTTGGTGGGATTGGCGATTTTTATTATTGATGGGTTTTACAACCTTAGCAAGTTGGTTTAGCGGAGTTCTAATTATGAAAATTAGAGACAAAGTTAAAGAAGAAAAAAAGCTAAAACGCTACTCTCTATGGGTTACCGCAGGAAATATTATACTTAACTTAGGTATATTGTGCTACTACAAATACTTTAATTTCTTTATTGAATCCTTTGTAGATGCATTTGCTTTATTTGGTAGAGAGTTAAATATACATACATTGAAAATAATTCTTCCTGTAGGTATAAGTTTCTATACATTTCAGGCTCTAAGCTACACTATAGATGTTTATAAGAAAAAACTTGAACCAACAAAAGATGTTGTGTCTTTCTTTGCTTTCGTAAGTTTCTTTCCTCAGTTAGTGGCCGGACCTATTGAGCGTGCTATTAATCTACTTCCTCAATTTTACAAGAAACGAGTGTTTGAGTACGATAAAGCCGTTGATGGTATGCGCCAAATTCTTTGGGGATTATTTAAGAAGATGGCAATAGCAGATAATTGCGCTATTTGCACAGACCGTATATTTGAGAATTACGAGACACTTCCTGCCAGCAGTTTGATATTAGGAGCTTTCTTTTTTTCTGTTCAGATTTATTGCGACTTCTCAGGTTATTCTGATATAGCCATAGGAACTGCTCGTTTGTTTGGAATTAATCTTATGCGCAACTTTGCCTATCCTTATTTCTCGAGAGATATAGCAGAGTTTTGGCGTCGTTGGCATATATCGCTAACTACGTGGTTTAGAGATTACATTTACATCCCATTGGGAGGCAGTAGAGTAAGCAAATCAAAAGTTATAAGAAATACCTTTATTGTTTACTTAGTTAGTGGCTTTTGGCACGGAGCTAATTGGACTTTCATAGTTTGGGGATTAGTAAATGCGATCTATTTTATACCGTTATTATTAGGCGGAAAGAATAGGAAATACCTAAACGTGGTAGCCGAAGGTAAGATTTTACCGAGTATAAAAGAAACTTGGCAGATGCTATCAACATTTGTTTTGGCAATGTTTGCATGGATATTCTTTAGAGCTGAGAGTATTGCTCAGGCTGGAGATTATATAAAGAGAATATTTGATAAATCTATGATTTCATTCCCAACAGATGGATTCTATGCAGGAGGCTTTATTCTTGTATTAGTTCCTGTATTCTTTGTAATTGAATGGATTGGAAGAGCTGATCAATTTGCTATTCAAACAATAGGGTTGAAATGGAATCGTGGGGTGCGTTGGTTATTTTATTGGCTAATATGCCTAATTGCTTTGTGGTTTGCAGCGGGAGAAGAACAACAATTTATTTACTTTCAGTTTTAGATTATGAAAAAGTTTATCAAAAACATAGCACTCTTTATTACTATCATTATACTTTCTCTCTTATTATTAGAGATTGCTTTAATAAATATTCCCAATGTTTATTCATGTAAAAAAGATTTTTTAGACTCTAATTCAAGTGAAATAGAAACACTAATTTTAGGCAATTCTCATTCTTACTTCGGATTAAATCCTATTTATTTTTCAAATAAAACCTTCAATGCGGCAAATGTCTCTCAAGACTTAGTATGCGATTTTGACATATACAAAAAATATTCAGATAAATTAAACCATCTCAAAACAATTATAATTCCAATATCTTACTTTTCTCTGTGGCACAACTTAGAAAAAAGCGAAGAAGATTGGCGACTAAAAAATTACTCTATATACTTTGATATAAAAAAAGACTTCTCTTTTAGACATAACTTTGAAATATCTAATAGTAAAGACATTATATCCCAAAAATTATCTTATTACACAAATAACAACCATAAAGTAACATGCTCAAAATTAGGTTGGGGAAATACTTACATTTCAACAAACTTAGAAGATTCAGGGATAGCCAGAGCATCCGCTCACACTAAAGACAGTTTATTTTCAGTTGAAAATAAAACTCTTTTTGAAAAGAATATTTGCATATTAACACAAATAATAAATTTGAATCCTAATATTAATATTGTTTTTTTTATTCCTCCTGCATACGAAACTTACAGAGTCAATATACGACAGGAACAATTAGCATTGACTATAAAAACAATGACAGAATTAATTGATAAACACAGGAATTGTAGTTTTTATAATTTTTTCAACGAATCGTCATTTGTTGAAACAGATTATTATGACGCTGACCACCTAAATGAATTAGGTGCTAAAAAACTATCGTTAATTATAGAATCAAAAATAAAAACAGAACTATAACATCAATTTATATCTTCTTTTCAACTTATCATAAACCAGCCCGATTGCTGTTGTTTCTTTAATTTATAAAGTTGTTGTTTAAGTATCTTATTGCTATATCGTTCAAGCATAGGATCGTCATCTAATATCTCGCGAGCCAAATCACGAGCATAAGTTAGTATTTGACCATCTTGTGTTATGTTTGCTATTTTAAGATTAAAAGCAATTCCACTTTGTTGTGTCCCATCAATATCTCCAGGACCTCGAAGCTTTAAGTCTTCTTCGGCAATAATAAAACCATCGTTTGTCTCAGTCATAATAGCGATACGCTTGCGAGTGTTTTCTGATAATTCGTATTTTGTTATTAATATACAGAATGACTGGTCTGCGCCTCGCCCTACTCTACCTCTTAATTGATGAAGTTGCGAAAGACCGAATCGCTCAGCATTCTCTATAATCATAACGGAAGCATTTGGCACATTTACTCCCACTTCTATAACCGTAGTAGCAACCATTATTTGAGTTTCTCCCGATACAAACCTTTGCATTTCAGCTTCTTTTTCAGCAGGTTTCATCTTACCGTGAACCATAGAAATTTTGTATTCAGGAAATATTTCTTTGATATTTTCAAAACCTTCAGTAAGATTTTTCAAATCTATCTTTTCACTTTCTTCTATTAACGGATAAACGATATATACTTGTCTGCCTGCTTGGATTTGTTTTCGCACCGAATCATAAATCCCCATTCTTTTCTTATCATAATAATGAATTGTTTTAACAGGTTTTCTACCTGGTGGCAGTTCATCAATAACAGACACATCAAGATCGCCATATACAGTCATTGCCAAAGTTCGAGGTATTGGAGTTGCCGTCATCACTAATACGTGAGGCGGAGTAGAGTTTTTTGTCCACAATTTGGCACGCTGAGCCACTCCAAATCTATGCTGTTCGTCAACAACTATCATTCCTAAATTACCAAAATCGACAGTATCTTCAATCAAGGCATGAGTTCCAATAGTAATCTTAACTTCTCCGCTCTTTATTTTTGGGAGAATTTTTTCACGCTCTTTCTTCTTTGTAGAACCAGTAAGCAACACCACCTCAACATCCAATCCCTTTACTAATTCGGAAATAGTTTCGTAGTGTTGAGTTGCAAGTATTTCAGTAGGAGCCATTATTGCTCCTTGAAAACCATTATCAATAGCGATAAGAATAGAGAGCAAAGCCACTAAAGTTTTACCACTACCTACATCTCCCTGAAGCAAACGATTCATTTGTCTACCAGTATTAGTGTCGTATCGGATTTCTCTAACTACTCTTTTTTGCGCATTGGTGAGTTCAAAAGGGAGATAATCGTGATAAAATCTATTAAAGTAATCTCCAACTTTAGAGAATATATGTCCACCAATACGTTTTTCTCTATATTTAGTTACTTGTAAGATATTTAATTGTAGATAGAAAAGTTCTTCAAACTTTAATCTGTACTGAGCCTTTCGCAATAGCTCGGGAGATTTCGGAAAATGTATATTGCGTATTGCCTCGTCTAAACTAATAACTTGTGCTTTAGAGATTACATTATTATTAAGAGTTTCTTCTATTGGAGATTTTAACTGTCTTAATATTTGCTTTATTATTTTTTGTATGGCACGCGAATGAAGAAATGCATTCTTCATCTTCTCGGAAGTATTATACTGTCCTTGCACTCCTACCTCTCCTTCGTAGAACTTATTTTCTTCTTCGAGTTCAGGGTGAGCTATATTTATACTATGATTAAACACAGTAGGTTTACCAAAAAGAACATACTCAGTATTAACCTTATATAAATTAGGTATCTGTTTTATCATCTTAAACCATACCAGCTCTATACTACCCGTACCATCATAAAAGAGAGCAGTTATACGACGAGAACGACCCTCTCCTAATGTTTCAAAATGATGAATACGACCTTTAAGTTGAATATAAGGCATATTCCCATCAATTTCTCTAATTTTGAATATCTTACTTCGGTCGATATATTTATAAGGAAAGTAATATAACATATCTTCCCACGAGTGCACATCAATCTCGTTACGGAGAACCTCAGCCTTTTTGGGTCCGACTCCCGGCAGATACATTATATTTTGTTCGCTCAATACCATTTAAGCCTTCTTTTACCCTTGTTGAAGTTCGTCTAATACCTTTTTAATATTGTTGTCGATAACAAATAACTCGTCTTTACATATCTTTAATAAGCGGGTACCCTCTTCCAATAAAGAGTTTAACTGATCAACATCAACTTCGTTTCTCTCTATTAAAGACTGAATTTCTTGCAAACGTTTTAATGCGTCTGTGTATGATAAATCTTTTTTATTCATTACTCTTTGATTGTTTGTTGTGCAAATTTAAGAATTATTCTTATTTAACGGATTAATATTGTATCAACATTTGTAGAATATTAATAGAAAATTGTACCTTTGCTAACTGATGCACTAAAGTATCTGAATGGATAAAGATAATAAAATAAGAGAAATAGTAAAGCAGAAGTTTACAGATTACCTAACTCTTCACAATTGTAGGAAAACCCCTGAACGCTATGCTATATTAGACTTGATATACACAGAGTCTAAGCATTTTGATATGGAAACCCTCTACGATGCAATGACAGAAAAGAATTTCAGAGTTAGTAGAGCTACACTTTACAACACTATGCAACTCTTATTAAAATGCAACCTCGTGCTTAAACATCAGTTTGGGCAAAATCTTTCATTCTACGAAAGAGCTTACAACAACGATTTCCACCACCATCTTATATGTACAAACTGCTATAAAGTTCAGGAATATAAAGACGCTGAACTTAAAACTATTATACAAAATAAAAAGATAAGAGGATTTGTGCCAAGTAGATATAGTTTATACATACACGGGCTATGCAGTAAATGCGCAAAAGAGTTAAAACAAAAAAGAGTAATAAACAAATAAACATATAATAATGAAAGTTGACGTATTATTAGGTCTTCAATGGGGAGACGAAGGAAAAGGGAAAATAGTAGATGTATTAACTCCTAACTACGACATAGTTTCAAGATTTCAAGGAGGGCCTAACGCTGGCCATACATTAGAGTTTGAAGGACAAAAGTATGTGCTACGCTCTATACCTTCAGGTATTTTTCAAGGAGGTAAAATTAATATAATAGGTAATGGTGTTGTGTTAGACCCTGCTCTATTCAAAGATGAAGTTGAAGCTTTAGAACGTTCAGGACACGACCTTACTAAAAGATTATATATTTCTAAAAAAACTCATCTAATACTTCCTACTCACCGTTTATTAGACGCTGCCTACGAAGCTCAAAAAGGATCCGACAAAATAGGAACAACAGGAAAAGGTATAGGTCCTGCTTATACAGATAAAGTAAGTCGCAATGGCTTAAGAGTTGGAGATATAGAATATAACTTCGAAGAAAAGTATAAAAAAGCTATTGCTCGCCACGAACAACTATTACGCGATATGAACTTCGAGTACGACTTAGCACCCTTGGAAGCTTCTTTCTTCGAAGGCTTAAAATCTATCCAAAGATTTAAGTTAATCGACAGCGACCACTTAATCAATAAAGAACTTAAATCTGGCAAGAAAGTTCTTGCAGAAGGTGCTCAAGGTACTATGCTCGATGTTGACTTCGGGTCATATCCTTTCGTCACATCTTCAAATACTATATGCGCGGGCTCTTGCACTGGATTAGGAATAGCTCCTTCTAAGATAGGAGAAGTATATGGAATATTCAAAGCTTATTGTACTCGCGTTGGTAGCGGTCCGTTCCCTACTGAATTGTTCGACGAGGTAGGTCAACAGATGAGAGACTTCGGTCACGAATATGGCTCTGTAACAGGTCGCCCACGTCGTTGTGGTTGGATAGATTTAGTAGCTCTTCGTTATGCTATAATGATTAATGGTGTTACTCAACTTATTATGATGAAAAGCGATGTGCTTGACACCTTCGACACTATTAAAGCTTGTGTTGCTTACGACATAAATGGAAAAGAAACAGAAGACTTCCCATTCGAGATAAACGACAATGCTAAGCCTGTGTATGTAGAACTTGAAGGCTGGAAAACAGATATGACAAAAATGCAGTCGGAAAACGAATTTCCTGAAGAATTTAATGCTTATCTTGCATTCTTAGAAGAACAATTAGGCGTAGACATTAGAATTGTATCTGTAGGACCAGACAGAGAGCAAACAATCATTAGAGATTCTGAATAAACATAAAAAAACTAACTCTTTGGCAAAGTATTTGAACCACTTACAAGTAAACTCGTTATATTGAGTAAGAAAACACACTTACTCGATATACGAGACGATTATTAACAAATTAAAAAATTAAAGAAATGACAATTTATTGGATTTTATTTATTGGAATTGCCTTAGCAAGTTGGTTAGTTTCTAATAACCTACAGAGAAAAGAAAAGAAATATTCGCAAATTCCTTTAGGGAATGGTATGACTGGCAAAGATGTTGCATTAAAAATGCTTCAAGACAACGGACTTAACGATGTAAAAGTTACCGTAACAGGAGGTTTTCTTACCGACAACTACAATCCGACAAACAAAACTATAAGCCTAAGCGAAGGAGTATATTCGGGTGATAATGTTTTTGCCGCAGCAGTTGCCGCACACGAAACAGGACACGCAATACAACACGCTAAAGCTTATGCTCCATTAAAGATGCGCTCAGCATTAGTTCCTATCGTTAGTTTTTCTTCTCGCTGGGTAACTTGGATATTACTTGCTGGTATGCTTATGACAGGCTATGGTTACAGTGAAACAGGCTCAACCTCAGGCATAGGTTCTACAATATTACTTGTAGGAATATGTTTATTTGCAATGACAACAATGTTTAGTTTTATAACTCTTCCAGTTGAAATAAATGCAAGTTCGAGAGCTTTAACTTGGCTTAATAGAGCTGGCATAACTACTTCTAGAAATCATACAGCAGCAGAAGGAGCTCTAAAAGCAGCAGCTTATACTTATGTTGTTGCAGCTCTTAGTTCTTTAGCTACTTTAATCTATTATATAATTGTATTCTTGGGAAGAAGAGACTAAGTAAAATCAAAAACTTATTAACGTATAAATGGGAAACCTTGTTGAATTAAAATTATTAGGAATAACTTTCAGTCAACTGCAAGCTGGAGCTTATGCTCTCATATTAATAGAAAAAGAGGGCAAACGCCGTATGCCTGTAATTATAGGAACTCCAGAAGCTCAGTCGATAGCTATCTTTTTAGAAAACTTAAATCCTCCACGTCCATTAACTCACGATTTATTTACCACATTTATGAATGTAATGGATGTTGAACTTAAAGAAGTAATTATCAATAAGTATTCTGATGGAGTGTTTTACTCCGAGCTTGTAATTTCTAATGGGGAAAAACTTTTTTATTTAGATGCACGAACTTCTGATGCCATAGCTTTGGCTATACGAAGTAATGCTAGAATATACACAAATGAAGAAGTTTTAGAAGAAACTGGCATATCAACATTAAACGACGATGATGTTTTTGACAATTTAGAAACTACAAACGACGATGTATATATAGAAGACAACTCGGTAGAGGAACTACAAAAATCGTTAGACGAGGCTCTCGCCAACGAAAACTACGAAAAAGCGTCTTTCTTAAGAGACCTAATTAATAAAAAAAGCAGCCAATAAGCTGCTTTTTTTATTAATTAACCCTAACCCAATTACCTTAGCTTACACTAAAGCCTCCTTATGTTTCTTATCTAATTTTTCATAAATAGAATTTTCACTAACAAACTCTGGCACCAATTGCTTCATCAATTCCACAGTATGCTCATTCTCGTAATTACTAATAGATGCAGCTAATTCGTTTATTCTATTGGTTACGTCGCAATATTCGTAATCGTCTCTAACTGTACCTATCATTATCTTTTTATTATACGTAGGCTTAGTAGACTCTTCTGTAGCTAAAAGCTCTTCGTATAGTTTTTCCCCTGGACGTAAACCAGTGTACACTATTTTTATATCTTTGTCAGGCTTCAATCCCGAAAGTTTTATCATTTTTCTTGCAAGGTCGACAATCTTTACAGGCGTACCCATATCGAAAACAAATATTTCGCCGCCTTTTCCCATATTGGCCGCCTCAAGAACCAATCGACAAGCCTCTCGTATTGTCATAAAATAACGAATAATCCGCTCGTCAGTTACAGTTATTGGTCCTCCTTTTTCTATTTGTTCTTTGAATCGAGGTATTACCGAACCATTAGAGCCAAGCACATTACCAAAACGTGTTGTTATTATTCTAAACTTATCGTTTGTCTTATCTTTACAAATCTCTTTATACAGTGTTTGAACATATATTTCGGCAATACGCTTAGACGCTCCCATCACGTTTGTTGGGTTAACCGCTTTATCTGTTGATATCATCACAAAAGCCTCAGCCCCATATTTATATGCTAAGTCTACAGTGTTTTTTGTTCCGAATACATTAGAGTATACAGCCTCACAAGGATGATCTTCCATCAAAGGAACGTGTTTATAAGCAGCAGCGTGATATATATGAGCTGGTTTATATTTCTCAAAAATCATTGCCATTCTATTATAGTTACGCACATCGCATATCAATGGCAAGAACTCAATATTCGGAAATCTTTCTTTAATCTCTAATTGCAAGGTATGCAGCGGACTTTCAGCTATATCACACAACAACAACAAACCTGGATTAAAGTTAGCTATCTGTCTAACAATTTCGCTACCTATGGAACCTGCAGCACCCGTTACCATAACGCACTTACCCTCAAGGTCTGAAGCTATTTTATCAACAGAAATATCAATAGGCACTCGTCCTAACAAATCTTCTATTTGTATATCTTTAATTTTATTTATTGCATCTCCTTCGTCGTCAATACTGCTAAGTGTTGCCATAGACAGTATCTTCAAATTGTTTTCTTCACAATAATCCGAAATAGCTTGCTTCTCACGTCTCCCTTGTTCTTTTGGGTTGATAAGTAAAGCTTCCACTCCTTTCTTTTTTATTTTCAAAGCATCTTTTTTGCTCATAGAATATAATGGTAAATTAAGAATAGAATTTTTATTATCTTTTTCATCTGGGGTAATAAATCCCATTAATTCGTATTTAGGCCGTTGCGTGTTCTTTATCAACTCGGCTATAGCTATAGTTGATGGAGTAACATCGAATACTAAAATAGGTTTTAATTTTTCCAATGAATTATACCTACAAATATAATCGTAAGTTAGTTTAACTATCATACGGAAAAGCACCATAAGAGTAGATACAAACAGAAAGTTTATAAATAAAAAGCCTGCCGAAAGAGTTTCGTAAGACCACCATGCGCTTAATACATTAGCTACAACAATCATTGACACGAATGCTCCTAATGTTGCACCAAATATTCGCCAAGCATCTCTTAATGTTGAATATCGCATTACTCCAACATAAGTTTTTAATGCAAGAAAGAAAATTATATTAACGCCTGTATTCACAAACAGAGCCGTCATATAAGGACCAACATCAATAGTTCGTTTTTGTATCTGGTAATATACCAAATAAGCTATAGTAAAAGCAAATATCGAAATAATAACATCAATAAACAATACTGCCCAACGTGGCAAATAAGGGAAAACTCTAACGGTTTTTTTAGCTGTATTTATCATACTTTTTAATGAATATAAAAACATTTAGGTAACAAAAGTAAAATATTAATATTACAATAACACAACATTATTAATTTTTGTTACAATTTTAACATATTAAATTAAAAATCTCTCGCAATAGCCTATACTTATATCAAGTAAAAACACCCAGCAAAGTTAAATATTTTTTATCGAAACCACAATTATTTTATAATTTATTTCATCCATTTATAACCTACCGTCAATAATATTCCTGTCTAAACAGCCCTTAATGTCATACACAACACCACTACAGGCAACCACAGATGAAATATCCATATCCTTTAATTCGTTGTGCGCAACAGCCAATATTACTGCATCGTATTTGTTTTTAGGCATATCATTAGTAATCGCTACAGCGTATTCGTTCATTACCTCGTCTGTATTTGCTAATGGGTCGTAGATTGTCACATTTAGATTGTACTCTTTTAGAGATTTAACAATATCAATAACCTTTGTATTTCGTACATCAGGACAATTTTCTTTAAACGTAAATCCAAGAACAAGTATTTGCGAACCTACAACTTGAATTCCTTTTTTAAGCATAAGTTTTACAACTTCGCCCGCTATATACTCTCCCATTCCGTCGTTAAGTCGGCGACCTGCAAGTATAATCTCTGGGTGATAGCCAAATCGCTGTGCTCTTTGCGCCAAGTAATAAGGATCTACACCTATACAATGCCCTCCTACCAAGCCTGGCTTAAAGGGAAGAAAGTTCCACTTAGTGCTTGCTGCCTCCAACACATCATTTGTGTCGATGTCCATACGATTAAATATTTTCGATAGTTCATTAACAAATGCTATATTAATATCTCGTTGAGAATTTTCTATCACCTTTGCTGCCTCTGCCACCTTAATAGTTGGTGCTAAGTGCGTACCCGCTTCTATAACCGACGAATAAACCCCATCAATTATACGTCCTATTTCGGGAGTAGAACCTGATGTTACCTTCTTTATATTCTCTATGGTATGAAATTTATCGCCCGGATTGATACGTTCGGGACTATATCCCACAAAAAAATCAACATTATATTTCAATCCTGAAACTTGCTCTACCACTGGCACACACTCTTCTTCGGTAGCTCCTGGATAAACAGTTGATTCGTAAACAACAATATCTCCTTTAGAGATAACCTTTCCTACCGTTTCGCTTGCTTTATATAAAGGAGTAAGGTCGGGATTGTTATTGTCATCTACTGGCGTAGGAACAGTCACCACATAAAAATTGCAGTCTTTAATCTGATTTATATCATCAGTGCAAGTAAAACCATTAGCAATAGCAGCCTGAAGTTGTTCGTCGCAAACTTCAAGCGTATCATCGTGTCCGTTCATAAGTTTAGTTATCCTCAACTTATTAATATCAAAACCAATGGTAGTATACTTTGTCGACAAAAGCCTCGCCAAAGGCAGCCCCACATAACCCAAACCAATAACTGCTATTCTTATAGAATTCATAACGATGTGATTTTACTGGGCAAATATACAACAAAAAGTAATACATTCTTTAAAGAGCCGTGGTTTTGATTTATTGGGAATAAACAATTTCGCTCGCTTGTCGCCAACTCTTAGTTCTTCACTCTTAGTTCTTAGTTCTAAAAATGCAAAGCTTCACTTAGGGTCGTCTCTCTTACTACAGACCCCTCGTGTCTCTTAGTAGATAGGCGAGGTCTCTCTACTAAGAACGGCGGGGTGTCTTAAGTATAAAGACGGGGTGGTTCTACTAAGAGCGGCATCGGGTCTCTACTAAGAAGCAGCTCCCCTATCTACCAACAAAGGCGAGGGGTATCTACTAAGAGCAACAAGGGGTATGCAGTAACAAGCAACTCGCCCATCTACTAAGAGCAACGAGGGTGTTCTCCTACGAGCGACGAAGTGCTTAATAAGAGAGATAGAGCCGCACATTTGCCCAGTCGCTAACTTTTACGCTCTTCTCCGAGAGTTAAGGAATTACGGATAGTTGCCTATTAGTATAGTTTGCTTACCCTCTTGCCTCTTCTCTTATATAACACAAAGGGTTGACAATATCAAAATAATAGAAAAAAGAGAAGTCTTGTGAAAATAAGTAAGTAGAGAAAATGTCGAGAATTTGAGTGAAATAGAAAAAAAGATAAAGCTTTCACTGAATACACACAGTTAAAGATTACAAAATAGGGTTAAAGTTAACTTGACATAACCGTTGTTCTTTTCACAACTCAAAGCGTTTTATTTCCACAAAGTTAATTATATCGGCAACCCTTTTGTAGGTAGAACAAAATTTATTACTTTTGCGAAATTAAAAGAAAACGATATATAAAATTAAGCTTATGAATATTTCTTATAATTGGCTGAAAGACTATATTAAATTCGACCTCAATCCTACACAAGTAGCCGATGCGCTTACTTCTTTAGGGTTAGAAACTGGCGGAATAGAAGAAGTTGAAACCATTAAAGGCGGACTAAAAGGATTGGTAATCGGACACGTTTTAACCTGTACAGACCACCCCGATTCGGATCACCTACATATAACAACAGTAGACTTAGGCACAGGCGAACCTCAACAAATAGTATGTGGAGCTCCTAATGTGGCTGCCGGACAAAAAGTAGTAGTAGCAACAATAGGCACTAAACTTTATTCGGGAGATGAAGTCTTTACGATTAAAAAATCTAAAATTAGAGGTGTAGAATCTAACGGTATGATTTGCGCCGAAGACGAAATAGGCATTGGCACAAGTCACGACGGAATAATAATTCTTCCCGAAGATGCAATTATCGGTACTCCTGCTAACGAATATTACAATGTTGAATCTGATTATGTTTTAGAAGTAGACATTACACCCAATAGAGTAGACGGAGCCTCTCACTACGGTGTAGCTCGCGACTTAGCTGCCTACCTTAAACAAAACAACCTCCCATATACTCTCACTAAACCTGCTGTTAATCAATTTAAGATTGACGACATCAATCAAGGAGTAATTGTTGAAGTAGAAGACACAGAAGCTTGTCCTCGATATACCGGATTAACTATAAAAGGAGTAGAAGTTAAAGAAAGTCCCGAATGGTTAAGAAACCGCTTAAATGCTATAGGACTACGCCCAATAAATAACATTGTAGACATTACCAATTATATATTGCACGAAACGGGGCAACCTCTTCACGCTTTTGATATGAACGAAATTAAAGGCGGTAAGGTAATTGTAAAAACATTACCTGAAGGAACTCCTTTTACAACTCTCGACGAAGCTGAGCGAAAGTTATCTGAAAGAGATTTAATTATTTGCAACACCGAAGAAGGTATGTGTATCGCTGGAGTTTTCGGCGGACTTAAATCGGGTGTTACAGAAAACACTACTGATGTATTCTTAGAGTCAGCATATTTCAATCCTACTTGGGTGAGAAAAACAGCTCGCAGACACAATCTTAACACCGACTCATCATTCCGTTTCGAAAGAGGTGCCGACCCAAACAACACGCTATATGTATTAAAACGTGCTGCCTTACTAATAAAAGAATTAGCAGGCGGAACAATCACTGGCGAGATACAAGACATCTACCCATCTCCTATTTCTAACTTCAAAGTAGACTTATCTATAAATAAGGTAAGCAGCCTTATCGGAAAAGAAATTTCGGAAGAAACTATATTAAGTATTTTAGATAGTTTAGAAATAGTGGTAACATCTAAAGAAGGAGACATTCTTCATATAGAAGTTCCAACATACAGAGTAGACGTAACTCGAGATGTAGACGTAATAGAAGATATTCTTCGTATATACGGATACAACAATATAGAAATGGACGAAGAACTTAAATCGACTCTTTCGTACGCTACACCTACCGATATAAGTTATAAATTACAAAACTTAATATCGGAACAACTTACGGGAACTGGCTTCCACGAAATAATGAATAACTCATTAACCGCTGGAGCTTATTACGACAACTTAAGCACTTTCGGCAAAGACAATTGCGTATTAATTAAGAATCCACTAAGTGCCGACTTAAACGTAATGCGCCAGTCGTTACTTTTTGGTGGTTTAGAGTCTATTCAATATAATAGAAACAGAAAAAATACCGATCTTAAGTTTTACGAGTTTGGTAATGTTTATTCTTATCAAGCCGACAAATTAAAAGAAGACAATTATCTTACTGCAATAAAAGAAGAATTTAAGTTGGCATTGTGGGTTACTGGCAACTCTGTATCTAACTCTTGGACAACAACAAACCAAAAAAGCTCTGTTTATGAGTTAAAGGCTTACGTAGAAAACGTTTTGTTAAGATTAGGTATTACTCAGAAAAAAGTTACTTACAAACCATTCAATAGCGATATATTCTCCTCTGGAATTTCTATAGAAACATTCTCTGGGCGACAATTAGGAGTATTGGGAATCCTTACTAAATCGTTATGCAAACAGTTTGATATTAATGCAGAAGTATACTTCGCCGAATTAAACTGGAAACTATTAATGAAGGAAAACAGCAACAATAAACCTAAGTACTCTGAAATATCTAAATATCCTTCGGTAAGAAGAGATTTAGCTCTATTGGTAGACAACAACGTTCTTTTTGCCGACATAGAAAAGGTAGCTTGTCAAACAGAAAAGAAACTGCTTAAAGAAGTTAGTCTATTTGATGTTTATGAAGGGAAAAATCTTCCAGAAGGCAAAAAGTCTTATGCCGTTAGCTTTACACTTCTTGATGAAGAAAAAACTCTTAACGATAAGCAAATAGACAGTATAATGAGTAAGGTAATTAAAAACTTAGAAAACAAATTAAACGCAACATTAAGATAAAACTAAGCAAACTGCTTATAATTTACAACTAAAATGGGAAGAGCATTTGAATATAGAAAAGCGACAAAGCTAAAGAGATGGGGAAATATGGCAAGAGTGTTTACCAAATTAGGAAAACAAATAACTATAGCTACAAAAGAGGGAGGCCCCGACCCTGAAACAAATCCTCGTTTACGCGTTTTAATGCAACAGGCTAAGAAAGAAAATATGCCTAAAGACAACGTGGAAAGAGCTATTAAAAAGGCTACAGCAAAAGACTATACCGACTATAAAGAAGTAAACTTTGAAGGGTACGGACCTTTTGGTATCGCTATATTTGTAGAAACTGCAACAGACAATAACACTCGCACAGTGGCTAATGTTAGAAGTTATTTCAATAAATATGGAGGTTCGTTAGGAACCGCTGGAAGCTTACAGTTTCTTTTCGATCACAAATGCGTATTCAATATCACACCAAAAGAAGGACAAGACATTGAAGAACTTGAACTTGAATTAATAGACTATGGTGTTGACGAAATAGAGTTCGACGAAGAAGAAAATGCAATAATGATTTATGGTGAATTTCAATCGTATTCTGCAATACAAAAGTATTTAGAAGAAAACAATTATGAAATACACAGTGCCGAGTTCGAAAGAATACCTAACGATTACAAAGACGTAACCGAAGAACAAAGAGCTCAATTAGATAAGCTTTTAGAAAAATTTGAAGAAGACGAAGACGTACAAAACGTTTTCCATAATATGAAACAATAAATAACATAACTTTATAAATACAATATGTTTATGGACAAAAAAAGAGTTTATTTCTTCGGAAACGGAAAAGCCGAAGGTAAAGCAGACATGAAAAACCTTTTAGGTGGTAAAGGTGCTAACTTAGCCGAAATGAATTTAATAGGAGTTCCTGTCCCTCCAGGATTTACTATTACCACTGATGTTTGTAGCGAATACTATTCTTTAGGAAAAGACCAAGTTGTTGCAATTCTTATTCCTGAAGTAGAAAAAGCTATTGCTGAAATTGAAGTATTAATGAACTCTAAGTTCGGAGATATAGAAAACCCTCTACTTGTATCTGTACGTTCGGGTGCTCGCGCTTCTATGCCTGGTATGATGGACACTATCCTTAACTTAGGATTAAACGATGCTGTTGTTGCTGGATTAGAAAAGAAAACAGGTAATCCTCGTTTCGCTTGGGACTCTTATCGCCGTTTCGTACAAATGTATGGTGATGTTGTTTTAGGTATGAAACCAGAAAACAAAAACGATATAGACCCATTTGAGGAAATTATAGAAGAAGTTAAAGCTGCTAAGGGAGTTGAATTAGATACCGACCTTACTGTTGACGACTTAAAAGAATTAGTAGCTAAATTTAAGGCTGCTGTTAAAAAACAAACAGGTAAAGATTTCCCTGAGTCGGCTTACGAACAGCTTTGGGGTGCTATCTGCTCTGTGTTCGATTCTTGGATGAACGAAAGAGCTATACTTTACCGCAAAATGGAAGGTATACCTGCTGAATGGGGAACTGCTGTTAACGTTCAAGCTATGGTATTCGGTAATATGGGCGAAACTTCTGCTACTGGTGTTTGTTTCTCTCGTGATGCTGCTACCGGAGAAGATCAATTTATAGGAGAATACTTAATCAACGCTCAAGGAGAAGACGTAGTTGCTGGTATTCGTACTCCTCAACAAATAACTAAATTAGGTTCTCAACGTTGGGCTGAATTAGCTGGCGTTCCTGAAGATGTACGCAAATCTCAATATCCTTCAATGGAAGAAGCTATGCCAACCATCTATCAAGAACTTGATAACATTCAAACTAAATTAGAAAACCACTACAAAGATATGCAAGATATGGAATTTACCGTACAAGAAGGTAAATTATGGATGTTGCAAACTCGTAGCGGTAAGCGTACAGGTGCTGCAATGGTTAAAATTGCTATGGATATGTTCCGTCAAGGTATGATTGACGAAAAGACAGCTTTATTACGCTTAGACCCTAACAAACTTGACGAACTACTACACCCTATATTCGATAAAGCAGCATTAAGCAATGCTACTGTCATCGCTAAAGGTTTAGCTGCATCTCCAGGTGCTGCTACAGGTAAAATTGTTTTCAATGCTGATGATGCTGCCGACTGGGCAAAAAGAGGCGAACAAATAATTATGGTTCGTATCGAAACATCTCCTGAAGACTTAGCTGGTATGGCTGCTGCTGAAGGTATCTTAACTGCTCGTGGCGGTATGACTTCTCACGCTGCTGTAGTTGCTCGCGGTATGGGTAAATGTTGTGTTTCTGGTGCAGGAACATTAAAGATAGATTATGCTGCTAAAACTATGGAAGTTGATGGCAAAACATACAAAGAAGGAGACTATATCTCGTTGAACGGTTCAACAGGAGACATCTACGATGGACAAGTTGCAACTAAAGAAGCTGAGATTGATGCCGACTTCGAAGCAATAATGGAACTATCAAACAAATATACAAGAATGACTGTTCGCACAAATGCTGATACTCCTAACGATGCTTTAGTAGCTCGTAAATTCGGAGCTCAAGGTATTGGTCTTTGCCGTACAGAACATATGTTCTTTGAAGGAGAAAAGATTAAAGCAATGCGTGAAATGATTCTTTCTGAAAACGCAGAAGGTCGTCGTATCGCTTTAGCTAAAATTCTTCCTTATCAAAGAGAAGACTTCGAAGGTATATTTGAAGCAATGCAAGGCTTACCTGTTACTGTTCGTTTGTTAGATCCTCCTTTGCACGAGTTTGTACCTCACGATGCTAAGGGACAACAAGAAATGGCAGACGCTATGGGTGTAGACGTGAAAATAATTAAACAACGCGTTGAAGCTCTTCACGAACAAAACCCAATGTTAGGTCACCGTGGAGCTCGCTTAGGAAACACTTATCCTGAAATTACAGAAATGCAAACAAGAGCTATTTTAGGAGCTGCTCTTAACCTTAAGAAAAAAGGCATAACAGCTATCCCTGAAATTATGGTGCCTCTTACTGGTATATTATATGAATTCTTGGAACAAGAGAAAGTAATTCGTGCTACAGCTGCTAAATTATTTGAAGAGACTGGCGATTCTATCGACTTCAAAGTTGGTACAATGATTGAGATCCCTCGTGCTGCACTTACTGCAAACAGAATAGCATCTGCTGCTGAATTCTTCTCTTTCGGAACAAACGACTTAACTCAAATGACATTTGGTTACTCTCGTGACGATATTGCTTCTTTCTTAGATGTTTACTTAGAAAAGAAAATATTAAAAGTAGATCCATTCCAAGTATTAGACAGAAACGGTGTTGGTCAGTTAGTACGTATGGCTACTGAAAAAGGTCGCGCTATCCGTCCTGACTTGAAATGTGGTATTTGCGGAGAACACGGTGGAGAACCTTCATCTGTAGAATTCTGCGATGAAGTAGGCTTAAACTACGTTAGCTGCTCTCCTTTCAGAGTGCCTATCGCAAGATTGTCTGCTGCACAGGCTGCTATTAAACGCGGATAATAAACTTTTAATTCGTCATCTTGAACAAACAAAGCGTATCGAAGGGTTTCATTAGTGAAATCTTTCGATATGCGGCGAACTCAAGATGACGTTTTTTTTATAATAAAAGAAATAATGATTCGTTATAGTTATATAATCTCTCTAAACATATATTTATGAGCATACTAATACACAAACCGTTTTCAATAAGCGAAACAGAGACAGGTATTAAGAACTCTGATATTATTTACCCAAATTCTGACTCTGTTAATAAAAGAGATCGATTATTTATAACCTGTGGTAACAACAATTCTGATATTGCAGGAAAGTTATTATGCGAATCAATTAATCTATACTTCAATTCTTTTCTTGATAAAGAAGACGAAGTATCTCCCGATTTTTTAGCTAAAGCTATACGTATGGGAGAGATAGCCATATCAGACTATAAAAAGAACAATCCCAACAAGAGAGGAATAAACACTACCTTTTCTTTATTCTTCCTTGCCTCCGACTGTATATATATATGTCAGATTGGCAATAGCCACATTTATCAAATAAGAGATAATCTTATTACACATAAGTATATAGACTTGTCCGACCAAGTGATAAGGGGTGCTGATTATCCTGTAAAAATAAATTTAATATCCTTAACCGACATCAAAGCTAATGATCAGTTTTTTATTTGTCAGGGTAATTTAACGACATCAGACGAAGATAGCATCATCAATATACTATCTGAATTTGCAAGCTCTGACGAAAAGTTATTACAAATAAAGAATTATTATCTAAATAAATATAAGAGTCATTTTTCGGGTCATCTAATACCCATAAAAGAGGTAAAAGAAGAACAATCGTTCAAACAAAGAGTTAATGCTCTTGTGTATTCTTTCATTTAAGTAATTATGAATAAAAATTTAATTCCCAAAACAGTTAAGCTATTAACTATTGATCATAAAGATAAATACCCTAACATTCCTATTCACGAACAGCGAATGCCTTCTTTAGAGTGTTTAACTGAAATAGTAGAAGTAATACGCTCTATAGTTTTTCCTGGATACTTTGGCAACTCATTAGTAAATAATATTTCTATATCGTACAACACCGGCGTTTGTTTACAAAGACTTGCTTTTCTTTTATCTTCTCAAATAAACGATGCTCTACTTTTCAAATCAGAAGAAGTAGATTATATAAAAACAAAAGAAATAGCTAACAATTTAACGTCTGCCTTTATTACAAAGCTACCTGAAATAAAAGAAATGTTATCTGATGATGTGGGTGCTATCTTAAACAACGACCCTTCTGCTACAAACTTAGGAGAAGTAATTTTCTGTTATCCAGCTATAAAAGCAATCTTAAACTATAGAGTAGCTCACGAGTTGTATTTATTAGAAGTTCCTCTACTACCAAGAATGATTTCAGAAATGGCCCACTCAGAAACAGGAATCGATATTCACCCTGGAGCACAGATAGGTAAAAGCTTTGCTATTGACCATGGTACAGGTATAGTTATAGGGCAAACAACTATAATAGGCAATAACGTTACCTTATATCAGGGGGTAACATTAGGTGCTAAGAATTTTACTTTAGACGACGAAGGACATCCAATGGACATAGCTCGCCACCCAATATTAGAAGATAATGTTACTGTTTATTCTAACTCATCTATTTTAGGAAGAATAACTATAGGTAAGGGTACAATAATAGGCGGTAACGTCTGGTTGACCCATAGTGTTCCGCCTAATTCTAAAATTCAACAAACCAGATGTAGCGAGGAGTGTTAAAAAGCTTTCAAACTCATATCTAAACTCTTTACTGAGTGAGTAAGAGCTCCTACTGAAATAAAATCTACACCTGTTTCTGCATAATCTCTTAATGTATCGAAAGTTATACCACCAGATGATTCAATATCGAATCTGCGGTTTACTATCTCTACTGCTTTACGCGTATCTTCAACAGAGAAATTGTCGAGCATAATACGATCTATCCCCCCTACCCCTAAAGCCTCATTAAGTTCGTCGAAGTTACGAACCTCTATTTCTATAGGAAGATTTTTCCCTTTTTCTTTAAGATATTCCTTAGCTCGATTTATAGCGTTAGTTATACCTCCAGCAAAATCGACGTGATTATCTTTAAGCAAAATCATATCAAACAAACCGATACGATGGTTAGTACCCCCTCCTATCTTCACAGCTTCTTTTTCGAGCATACGCATACCTGGAGTAGTTTTGCGAGTATCAAGCACACGAGTATTTGTACCTTCCAGTTGCTTTACATACTTACGAGTAACGGTTGCTATACCACTCATACGTTGCATAACGTTAAGAACTAAACGTTCTGTTTGAAGCAGCGATTGAACCTTACCTTCAACAGTGAACGCTATTTCTCCATACTTAACCTCCGCTCCATCATTAATGAATACAGTAATATTAAGTGCAGGGTCGAAAGTATGAAATATCTTCTTTGCTATTTCAACACCAGCCAATACTCCGTCTTCTTTAATAATTAATTGAACCTTTCCTATTGCTGTGTCAGGGATAGTTGAAAGAGTTGTATGGTCGCCATCAGCTATATCTTCTCTAAAAGCAAGATTTATTAAATCGGTTGTTAATTGGTCTATCTCTAAATTTGTTTGTGCCATTTCTTTTTTATTTACTTTTGAATGATAATATATGTATACTCACCCCTATTGCAATCAGCAAGAGTAGTATATCTAACCAAGTTTTATCAACAATAAAGATTATGCTATTTATGATGCTTAACCAAAGCACCGATATAGCTATAATCTTTATTTTTAGAGGTATTATTTTGTGCTCTCTGTAATTGATAATATAAGGACCTAAATGTTTATGTTTGAGTAACCAATTATATGCTTCAGGCGAACTTCTAAAATAACAATAAGCCGTTAGCAACAAGAAAGGTGTGGTAGGTAGTAGTGGTAAAAATATCCCTATTATACCTAAAACTAAACTTATCGAACCTAATATTATAAATAACCAGCGGAGCAAGAACATCGTTCTTAATTCAACTTAAGTTTATTCTTTATAGCTTTTGGTAATGCATCTTTATGTACTACAATGTTAGTAGTTTTGTAAGATACGAAAGCCTTAGAAGCATACCAAGTTCCTTTATAGTCGCCAGTTTCGCCCCAAGAATTTTTCACCATATAATATTGAGTTCCATTCTGATCTTTAGCTATTCCATAAATAAGCATACCGTGATCGTCTGTAGTTTCAAAAGTATCAAAACCCTCTTGACGCATCTCTTGAGTAATAGTTTTTTCAGGAACTGGAGACTTTAATGTGTTTATCATATTATCTCTTTCTTTTTGAGATAAGCCTAACCAGTTAGCTTGATCTGAACCTATAGTTTCCGAAGCATCAGCATCAGGAACAACCGCTATTCCCTTTCTGTTAAATCCTTTTTCACTAACATCTGAAGCCCAAGCCACAGAATAACCTTTATTCAAAGCATTATCTATAACTTGCATCATTTCGTCTAAAGGAAGATTGTATGATGGAGCCCATCTCCAGTTGTCGGGAACTTCAATTGCAAAAGTAGAATAAAAAGGGTGATGAGTAAATGATGTAATCGAGATATAATCATCAGCGTTTATTCCTAATGATTTAGTAAAACTTTCTGGTGTATACTCTACACCTTTATAAGTAAAAGTTTCTGGTATTTCGCCAAGGTAAGCATCTAATATTGAACAATATCCTTTATACCAAGCAGTAGACAATTTCTTATTTGGATTTTTAACTATACCCTCTATGTAGCCAGTAAGAGCAGCTTCCATTTCACTATGTTTGTGAGTTGTTTCTCCATAATTCAACCCTGTCATTGCCTCCTCAGGAAGTATACCATAATATTTAATACAATCAATAACGTCGGCAAAAGCACCACCTTGTCCGAAGTTTGTTTTTCCGTGCATACGCACATACTTCATAGCTTTATCTTCGTAGCTCTTACGCACTATATACATCTCCGATAAATCTATTTCGCCCTTACCCATACGAATTAATTCAGACTCTATCATACCTAAGCCCGAATATCCCCAACAAGTACCTGCGCTATTCTGATTTTTAATAGATGTAATAGGAACTTCTTTTACTACTTCAAAATTAAAACCCTCCTGCTTTTCTTCTTGTGCCGACAAGCACACTGGAATAATTAGCAAACCTAAAACTAATGCGAGAAAATGTTTCATGATTTATACATTCTTTTTTGTTAATAATTTTCCCACAAAGATAGTCATTTTATAGTAATTGGCTCTAATTTATATAAGACTTTATCTTTATAAACTTCTGAATTACAAATCAAATAAGCCTTATATCTTTTCAAAAACATAGTATTAAAACAAGAGGTTATCCAAGATTTGAATGTTACCTTACTGTAATCTACCACTTTTTTCGACAAAGAAACCGTTTTCTCTATTTCAAAAATAACTCCTTTTGCTTGACTAATTGTTTTCATAATAAAATCTTTTTTATTTATCATTGTATTGCAAATATAAATGCTTATTTTTAACCTCTCAAATAAAAACAAGGCAAAAGCCGAAGGGTAATTGAATCTTAATTGTCTTGTGATTTTATGAGATTTTTCCGTAACAATTTCATAATAACGAAATAAAATGAACAAGTTTTTACTCGCAAACACTCTATTCTTTCTTTACTTATTTTGCTTTAATGCGAATGCTGAAAACACCGATAGTAGTAAGCAAAAAGAGACTCTTATATATAAGATTAATATCGACTCCGAGATTAATACCACATCGCATATCATTTTAAGCAATGGACTAAAAGAGGCTAATAAACGAAATGCTGATGCAGTGCTTCTACATCTTAACACTTATGGAGGCGGATTGATGGAAGCCGACTCTATGCGAACGGCTATTCTTTATTACAATATTCCTGTTTACGTTTTTATCGACAATAATGCTGCCAGCGCAGGAGCTTTAATATCTATTGCTTGCGATAAAATATTTATGAGACCCGGCTCAAGTATTGGCGCAGCTACTGTTGTTGAAGGCATTACAGGAGGTGAAGCTCCCGACAAATATCAATCTTATATGCGTTCAATTATCCGAGCCACTGCCGAAGCTCAAGGCAAAGACACTATTATATCAGGAAACGATACCACTTATAAATGGAAACGCGATCCTCTTATTGCCGAAGCTATGGTAGATGATAGGATTAGTATTCCTAATCTTATTGATTCGGGTAAAACACTCACACTTACAGCCAATGAAGCTCTTATTCATGGATATTGTGATGGTATAGTTAATTCGGAAAAAGAGATTATTACCGATTATCTTAAGTGCAACGAATATAAGATTGAAGAATACAAATCATCTTTTTACGACAAATTAAAAGGCTTCCTTACAAGTCCTGGTTTTCAAGCAATACTAATAATGATTATCGTAGCTGGAATATATTTCGAATTGCAATCACCAGGTATAGGATTTCCTTCAATAGCAGCTATTACAGCAGCCATACTGTACTTCACCCCTTTATATTTAGACGGCTTAGCTCAACACTGGGAAGTTATAATCTTTATAATAGGTATAATATTAGTATTACTGGAAATATTCGTAATACCAGGCTTTGGCATAGCTGGCATTGGAGGTATTATATTAATAGGAATGGGGTTAATATTTGCGATGCTAAACAACGACTACTTCACATTTCGAGAAGTTGAAATACCAGACGTTTCTCGCTCCGTATTAACAGTGCTATCGGGTATGCTTCTGAGTTTTATTGCCATACTGTGGCTATCGTCACGTATTGGAGAGAAAGGAATGTTCAGAAAAATAGCTCTTAAAACCGACTTAGAGAGTTCATCAACGGTTAGCACTTCTGAGTTTAACTTACTCGAAAAAGAAGGAATAGCAATGACCGACCTCAGACCTTCTGGAAAAATAATGGTAAATGGAGAAGTTTACGATGCCATATCCAACAACTCGTTCATAGAGCGAAACACTCCCATAAAGGTTATAAAAATTGAGAATATGCAATACCGTGTAGAAAGATTATAATACTTTGGGGTTACACCATAAACGGTTACAATAAAAAAGCAGTTATTTTCAGAAAATAACTGCTTTTTTATTGTAGCGGGACCGAGAATTGAACTCGGGACCTCATGATTATGAATCATGCGCTCTAACCATCTGAGCTATCCCGCCAACGATTTCGAGTGCAAAGGTAATTCTTATTTTTTAATTTGCAATATCTAAACGTATTTTTTTACAATAAGCTTATTATTATCTTTAGCTAAAACATCAAACCTATCGCTAAGAGCAAAGAAAATATTAAAAGATTTCTTGAACTTTCTTTCAATATCTGAATTAATCCCATACCTTTATATATACTAATCATCTTCCTCCAGGTAATTATATGAAAAGGCAGGTAAAACAAAGGCAGTATTGCTGCATAAACATTGCCACCAACTAAGAAATACATACAACACAAAGCGGCTGCAACACCGTTAAACAGATAAAAATAACTACCAAATACTTCTCCAAAAATAACAATGGTAGTTTTTTTACCAACATTTTTATCAGTGTCTCTATCTCTATAGTTATTGGCAACCAATATATTAGTGATAACAAACCCCATTGCTAATCCACATATAATTACATCTGTATTCCAGCTTAAAGCCTGCACATAATAAGTAAAGCCCACAGGAATTAAGCCAAAGAAAACCATCACGCAAACATCTCCTAACCCATTTGATGATAAAGGATATGGACCTCCCGAATAGGCTAAGGCAAAAATCACAATTACTACACCAACAATTATTAATTGCCAACCCCCATAAAACACAAGAGATAAACCCAACAAAGCATCAAAAACCAATAAGACTAAAGTAACATACAGCATTGTTTTGGGCTTAATCCAGCCTTCGGCTACTGCGCGTTTCGGACCTAACCGCTCTTCGTTGTCTATTCCTTTTTTATAGTCGAAATAGTCGTTGGCAAAATTAGATATAATTTGAGCTGTAAGCGCAAAAAATAAACAGATAAGAGCAGGTGTTAAATTAAATGTTTTTGTAGAATAAGCTAAAGCCGAAGCCACAAACACAGGACAAGCCGAGGCAGGCAATGTGTTAGGACGCGATGCTAACACCCAAGCTTTAAAAGTTTTTTTCTTAATATTTTCCATATTCAAGCTACAAAGATACAGAAAGAGTAGTAACTTTGCATTCCTTAAAATATAAAAATATGACTTACAAGGCTGAAAAAATAGTTCCTTTCGAAACACAAACTTCATCTAAGGGAGAACAAATAGAATATATGTTCGACGAAATTGCTCCTCAGTACGATAAACTAAACACTCTTATGTCTTTAGGCTTAGATAAAATATGGCGAAAAAAAGGAATACTTAAATTAAAAGCCTTAAAACCTAAAACTATATTAGACATAGCTACTGGCACTGGCGATTTAGCAATAAATGCTTATCGACTGCTTAACCCAGAGCAAATATTAGGCATTGATATTTCGGAAGGTATGATGAACGTTGGACGAGAAAAAGTAAAGAAACAAGGCTTATCGGAACACATACAATTTCAATGGCAAGATTGCACTAAGTTAAGTTTAGAATCAAACTATTTCGATGCCGCTATGGTGGCTTTCGGCATTCGTAACTTTGAAGATTTAGATAGAGGTTTACAAAACATACTGAATGTTTTAAGACCTGGAGGACAGCTTATGATACTCGAACTTTCAACTCCTGAGTATTTCCCTATGAAACAAGCTTATCATATTTATAGTCGCTATATTATTCCAACTTTAGGTAAACGACTCACAAAAAGTCAGGAAGCATATAAATATCTTCCAAAATCAATAGCAGCATTCCCTCAAAATAGGACAATGAAAGAAATATTAGAAAAAAATGGTTTTGCATCAGTAACTTATCATAAGTTATTCCCTGGTGTTTGTACACTTTATATTGCAACAAAGTAAATTATGAACACTATATTTATTGTGCTCCCTATACTTGCTATCCTGATGTTTCAGTTAGGCATAGAGCTTAATGTAAAAGATTTCAGTTTATTTATTAAGCGTCCGAAACCTGTTATTATAGGACTTATAGGTCAGCTATTTTTACTTCCTCTTTTAGCTTTTGTGTGGGCTTATGTTTTCAAATTAGAACCTTTGTTTTTTATAGGATTAATCTTAATAGCGTGTTCGCCAGGAGGTAGTTCTTCCAACATATTTTCTTTGTTAGCTAAAGGAGACATTGCGTTGTCGGTAACGTTAACCGCTTTTAGCAGTGTGCTCACCTTGTTTACTATTCCTGTAATAATGTCAGCAGTAATAAATCTTATAGATGAATACAGCGACCAATCAATAAATCTACCTTTAGGTTCTTTGATAGCTCAAAATATTATAATGATGTTAGTGCCTATATTATTGGGATTATTGTTTAAGTATAAGTTGCCCGAAAAAGCCGAAAAGACAAGAAAATTTATAAGTAAAATAGCTTTTCCCGCCTTATTGGTATTGATAACAGTATTTTTCATACAACATTACGCAACTATCTTACAGTATATCGGAAGATTAGGTATAGTTGTGTTATTACTTATCTTGTCGGCATTATTAGGAGGGTATTTACTATCCCTACTTACGGGTTTGAAAGAGAAAGAAAAACGCACCATAGTAATAGAGGTAGGAATGCAAAATGCAGCACAAGCCATAGCCATTGCTTCAAGCCCGTTTATCTTCAATAATGATATTATAGCCATTCCAGCTATATTATATTCGTTGTTGATGAATGTAGTATTGTTAGTCTACATCAGAATCAAGGCAAGACAAACTACTTCCTAACCTTTTTTTCGTTTTTACTAATATAATCTTTCCAACTTTTGTAAGACGATTCAACGTTTGGTTTATTGCTTTGTAGGTAATGACATAAAGCAGCAGCCAGTCCGTCGGTAGCATCTAACTGAGGCAACATACAATCGTTAGGTATCTTAAGCATTCGTTGCAACATACCAGCAACCTGTTCTTTTGAAGCCCTTCCGCTACCGGTAATAGACATTTTTATTTTCAGAGGCGCATACTCAAATATCGGAATATCCCGAGATAGAGCAGCAACCATAGCTACTCCCTGAGCACGACCAAGTTTCAACATACTTTGTACGTTTTTACCGTAAAACGGTGCTTCAATAGCCAGTTCATCAGGAAGATACTCATCAATCAGACTTGTTATCCTCTCGAATATTCTTCGCAGGCGCATATAATGGTCATCGTATTTGTTAAGTTCTAAAATTCCCATAGCCAACATCGAGGCTTTGTTGTCTGTAACTTTAATCAACCCATACCCCATAATGCTTGTACCAGGGTCAACTCCTAATATTATCTTTTCTTTAATCATATAATTATATGCAAAGATAGTTTTAATTTTAGGAAAAACAATTACCTTTGTGCCGATATAAGTTGTTTCAATCGGTATATAGGAAGTATTGGGGGCATTAGCTCATCTGGCTAGAGCGTTAGACTGGCAGTCTAAAGGTGATCGGTTCGAGTCCGATATGCTCCACCCTAGAGGTTTTAGAAAAACCGAACAAAACATCAAAAGCCTGAGAATCAGATAAGTTCTGAAATCTCAGGCTTTTTTGATGTTTTTATGAAAATTATCCCTACAAATATAGCTAAATATACATAAATTTCACCAGTATGAAACAAAGTGTTTCTCCTATATGAAACGAGTAGTTTCATTAGTATGAAACAAATAGTTTGAAAGTAAGAAACAAATAGTTTCAATGCAAGAAACAAGTAGTTTCAATGTAAGAAACAGTATGTTTCAAAGTATGAAATTTTTATCGACAAATATAGCTAAATTACTTTGATATTTTAGAAAAGTAGGAAAGCAGAAAAAACAAAAAAACGGCTTAACTGTCTGTTATAGCCGTTTTTACTTGGTGATCCGAACAGGATTCGAACCTGTGACCCACAGCTTAGAAGGCTGTTGCTCTATCCAGCTGAGCTACCGGACCATCTTCTTTTGCGAGTGCAAAGGTAAATAAATATCAGAGAATAACAAACAAAAAAGAAAGAGTTTATCGATTTTTTTTTATAATTGTGCATTTTTAGTTGATTACAACTACTTTCATTACCTTTGTAAAAACTATGAAGCATATTTTGAAAATGAAAAACTTATCTCATTTGGACTTACATGGAGTTAAAATCATGGGCTACTCTGACAATAACATTTTAGAGGATATATTTCGTAATTTGGAAAAGTTAGAAACATTAATACCTCCTCCAACAGAATATTGGGGAATAGAAAAAGAACAGAATTAAATTGCAACTATTCACTATCCCTCGTAGGCAACGCTTAGCTCGCCATACGGCTATGAAGATACTACCCCTTGGGTATTACCAACTTTTATCTTTTAGTTTTTAACTTCGAGCTTGTCGCTTTGCGCCAGTTCTTAGTTCTTCACTCTATCCCCGTAGGCAACGCTTCGCTCGCCGTACGGCTATGAAGATACTACCCCTTGGGTAGTCCCAACTTTTATCTTTTAGTTTTTAACTTCGAGCTTGTCGCTTTGCGCCAGTTCTTAGTTCTTCACTCTATCCCCGTAGGCAACGCTTCGCTCGCC